>CAZPNG010000257.1:0-4208 GCA_964587845.1 uncultured bacterium
GAGGGAAAGGATCAACATCGACATGATCTCGACTTCCGAGATCAAGATTTCCGTGGTCGTGGCCGGCAGGCACGGCAAGCGGGCCATGCAAACCATTCACAAGGCTTTCGGGCTCGGGCGCTCGCGCAAATCCCGCAGCCGCAAAAGTGTCCAGGACACTTTTGTGGCGAAAGTGCCAGGTCAATGAGATGACGCAGGTTTACCTTTACGACACGACGCTTCGGGACGGCACGCAGGGCGAGGGCATGAGCCTGTCCGTGCAGGACAAGATTCAGATCGCGCTCAAACTCGACGAGTTCGGCGTCCATTACATTGAAGGCGGCTGGCCGGGCTCCAATCCCAAGGACGTCGAGTTCTTCCGCGAGATGAAGAGCATGAAGCTCGCGCGCGCCAAGCTCGCGGCCTTCGGCTCGACCCGCCGGGCCCACACCAAAGCCGCGCAGGACACGAACCTGAAAGGGCTTGTGGAAGCCCACACGCCGGTTGTCACCATCTTCGGCAAGACTTGGGACCTGCACGTGCGCGACGTACTGAAGGTGAGTCTGGCCGAGAACCTGGCCATGATTGTCGACTCGGTCCAGTTCCTGAAATCCAAGCGCCTGGAGGTCGTCTACGACGCCGAGCACTTTTTCGACGGCTTCCGCGCCAATCCCGACTATGCCTTGAAGACCATCAGGGAGGCCGCGCGCGCGGGCGCCGACAATCTCACGCTCTGCGACACGAACGGCGGCAGCCTGCCGGAGTGGGTTGAGGACGTGACCCGGCGCGTCCGCAAGGCCGTCCGCGGCGTCTCCCTCGGCATCCACTGCCACAACGACATGGAGCTGGCTGTGGCCAACTCGGTGCGCGCGGTGCAAGCGGGGGCTGCGCTCGTGCACGGCACGATCAACGGCTACGGCGAGCGCTGCGGCAACGCCAACCTGGTGAGTGTCCTGCCCGTGCTGCAGCTCAAGTTGAAATACCGTTGTGTTCCCGAGGCGAAGCTTGCGAAGCTTACGGAACTCTCGCACTACGTGGCGGAAGTCGCCAACATGCCCATCGAATCCAATCAGCCCTTCACCGGCAAGTCAGCCTTCGCGCACAAGGGCGGGGTTCACATCAACGCCATGACCAAGACGTCCCGCAGCTATGAGCACCTGGACCCGCGGCGGGTCGGCAACCGCCGCCGGTTCCTGATTTCGGAGCTGGCGGGCCGCACCAACATCCTGGCCAAGGCGCGCGAGCTCAACGTGCCGATCGACAAGGACAGTGATGAGGCGCGCAGGATTCTCTCCGAGGTGCAGAAGCGCGAGAATGAGGGCTATCAATATGAAGCCGCCGAGGCCAGCTTCGAGCTTCTGGTGCGCGAAGTCCTCGGCCGGCGGCCGAAGCATTTCAACGTGCTGGACGTGAAGATCGACGCCGAGGGCATCGGCGATCACACCTCTATGGCGCGCGCGCTCGTCAAGGTCGCGGATCGCGACGGCCGCGAGGGCATCGGCTACGAGTCTGGAAACGGCCCGGTGGACGCGCTCGCGAAATCCCTGACGAAAGCGTTGCGGCGATCCTACCCGGTCGTGGACCGCATTCATCTCACCGACTACAAGGTGCGCGTGGTGGACTCCAAGGCCGGCACGGCCGCCAAAGTACGCGTCTTCATTCAGTTTCAGGACAATCAAGAAACCTGGACCACGGTGGGCGTCGACAAGAACATCATCGAAGCAAGTTGGCAGGCCCTCGTAGAGGCGATCGAATACAAGCTCCTGCGCACCGTCAAGTGAGCGCTCACGCGCGCCATGGACACCCGCTACACTCCCTCCGACGTTGAGCCCAAGTGGTACGAGCGCTGGGAGCGCTCGGGGCTCTATTCCCCCTCGAACCGGCCCGGCAAGCCGTACGTGGTGGTCATCCCGCCGCCCAACGTCACGGGCATCCTGCACATGGGCCACGCTCTCAACAACACCCTTCAGGACATTCTCGTGCGCTGGCACCGCATGAAGGGCGAGGCCGCGCTCTGGGTGCCGGGCACCGACCATGCGGGCATCGCCACGCAAAACGTGGTGGAGCGAAAACTCGCGCGGGAGGGCAAGACGCGCCACGACCTGGGCCGAGAGAAGTTCCTCGAAGAAGTTTGGAAATGGAAAGAGGAGCACGGGTCCACGATCACGCGCCAACTGCGACGGCTGGGCGCCTCCTGCGACTGGACGCGCGAACGTTTCACGATGGATGAAGGCCTGTCCCGCGCGGTGCGCGAAGCCTTCGTGCGCCTTTACGAACAGGATCTGATTTACCAGGGCGATTACATCATCAACTGGTGCCCCCGCTGCCAGACGGCTTTGTCGGATGAGGAGAGCGTCCACAAGGAGGTCCAGGGCGCGCTTTACCACATTCAGTATGCCGTCGAGGGGACGGGCGAGAAGCTGACCGTGGCCACCACGCGCCCTGAAACCATGTTGGGGGACACGGCCGTGGCGATCCACCCGCAGGACGCTCGCCACCGTTGGCTCGTGGGCAAGACCGTCCTCCTTCCCTTGTTGGGCCGCAAACTGCGCGTCATTGAAGACGATTTCGTGGACCCCGAGTTCGGCACGGGCGTCGTGAAGGTGACGCCCGCCCATGACCCCAACGACTTCGAGATGGGCCGCCGGCACAAACTCGACATCGTCAACATCCTCACCCCCGACGGCCGGGTCAACGAGAACGGCGGGCCGTACGCCGGCCTCGATCGCTTCAAGGCCCGGCGCAAAGTCTTGGATGATCTGGCGGCGCAGGGGCTCCTCGCACGGGAAGTCAAGCACGTGCACGCGGTGGGGCACTGCTACCGCTGTCACACAGTGGTGGAGCCGTACTTGTCGCGGCAGTGGTTCGTGCGCATGAAACCGCTCGCCGAGCTTGCGCTGGCCGCGCAGCGCGCCGGCAGCGTGCGCTTCGTGCCCGAGCGCTGGACCAAGGTGTACACCCACTGGCTTGAGAACATCCGGGACTGGTGCGTCTCGCGCCAGATCTGGTGGGGCCACCAGCTTCCCGTCTGGTACTGCCGCGCCTGCCAGGCGAAGCACCCCGGCGATCCGAAAGCGGGGGTGATCGTCTCGCGCACCGATCCTGCGGCCTGCCCGGCCTGCAAGGGCGAGCTGGAGCGCGACCCCGACGTCTTGGACACGTGGTTTTCCTCCTGGCTGTGGCCGTTCTCGACCCTCGGCTGGCCGGAGGAGACACCCGACCTCAAGCGTTTTTATCCCACCTCCGACCTCGTGACCGCGCCCGAAATCATCTTCTTCTGGGTGGCGCGCATGATCATGGCGGGCCTGGCGTTTCGAAAGGAAGTTCCGTTTTCGACGGTGTACATCCACGGCACCGTGCGCACCGAAACGGGTGAGAAAATGTCGAAATCGAAGGGCAACATCATCGACCCCCTGGAAGTGATCACTGAAGTGGGGGCGGACGCGTTGCGCTTCAGCATGATGATGCTGGCATCCGTGGGCACCGACCTGTACCTGTCGAGCCAGAAGTTCGAGATCGGGCGCAACTTCACGAACAAGGTTTGGAACGCCGCGCGGTTCGTGATGATGCAGCTCGACGGCTATACGGCGCCTGCAGGCGCTCTCATGAACGAGGCCCTGGAGGACACGGACCGCTGGATCCTGAGGGCGCTTGAGGAGGCCTGCGAGGCGGTGACGAAAGCGTTCGAGAATTACCGCTTGAGCGAAGCCGCAAGCCTGCTCTACCACTTCGTGTGGCACGACTTCTGCGACTGGTACCTGGAGCTGGCCAAGCCGCGCCTCGCCACTGAGGCCGCGGCCCGCCGCACGGCGCAGCGCGTGCTGGTTTTTGTCCTGCGCCAGGCCATAGCCCTCTTGCACCCGTTCCTCCCATTCCTGACGGAGGAACTTTGGGAACACCTGGCTCAAAAGACCGGCGAGCCGCATCAGCTGCTGATCACAGGCCCCTGGCCGTCCGTTCGCACGCCGCAGGCCTTCCAGGCCGCGCGCGAGCGCATCGGCGTCTTTCAGGAAGCTGTGACGGGCCTTCGTGACCTGCGAGCGCGTTTCCAGATTTCGCCCAAGGCCAGGCTGCGGGCCGTCATCAGGCCCAAGACCAAGCCCGCGCGCGAGACCCTGACCGCCTTTCGCTCCTCGATCGAGCATCTCGCCGGCCTCGAGTCCCTCACTCTCGACACCACCTTTCAGAAGACCGCCGACACGGTGGGGAATGTCTTCCCGCACCTGGAG
>CAZPNG010000258.1:0-19732 GCA_964587845.1 uncultured bacterium
GGCCGGGAGGGCGCAAGCGCCAGGGGCCTGGCCTCGGGCGCGAAGTAGATGGCAGCGAGGATCCGGAAGTAAAACGCGAGTGACAAGACGCTGTTGAGGACACCCACCACCGCCAGCCAGGTCAGGTCGGACTGGACGGCCGCCGCAAAGAGATAAAACTTTCCCACAAACCCCCCGGTCGGGGGGATTCCAGCCAGCGACAAGAAAAAGACAAGGTAGGCGAGCGCCAGGCGCGGATGGTCGCGCGAGAGGCCCTCGAGGTCTTGAATCGTCTCGGTGGCCCGTTCTCGCACGGAGGAGTAGGAGAGCGCGCTGAAAATCCCGAGGTTGGCGAAGCCGTAGACGAAGACGTACAGGGCCACGCCGGACAGGCCCGAGGGGCCGCCCGCCGCCAGGCCGATCAGGATGTAGCCGGCGTGGGCGATGGAGGAGTACGCCATCATGCGCTTGACGTTGGTCTGCACGATCGCGATCAAGTTGCCTGCGGTCATCGAGAGCACCGCCAGGACGGCGACCAGCGTGCGCCAGTGCTCGCCCAGACTGGGGGAAAAAACCGACAAGAGGCGCAGGATGGCGGCGAAGCTCGCGGCCTTGGAGGAGACTGAGATAAATCCGGTCACGGGGGTGGGAGCGCCTTCGTACACGTCGGGCGTCCACATGTGGAAGGGCACGAGCGCCACCTTGAAGGCCATGCCGGCGAGGAGGAACACGAACGCCGCCAGCCAGGGCCCGGCGGCTGAGCTGGCCAGGGCCGCGCCGCGCACGGCGGCGTAGGATGTCTTGCCGCTCAGGCCGAAAGCGAGCGCGACGCCGTAAAGCACGATCCCCGAATTGAAGGCGCCGAGCAGAAAATATTTGAAGCCGCTTTCCTGCGAGCGCGCGTCGCGCCGGTCGTAAGCCGCCAGGGCGTAGCTTGCGAGCGCCATGGTCTCGAGGGAGATGTAGAAGACCGCGAGGTCGTTGGCGCTCGGCAGCACCGTCATGCCCAAGAGCGAGCAGAGGTAAAGGATGTAGAACTCGCCGCGCGAGAGTTCGCGGGCGCGCAGAAACGCGCCGGCCGCCGGGAGGTTCAGAAGCGCGGTCAGGAGAATGATGACCTTGAAGAAGATACTGAGGAGGTCGCAGGAGTACGCGCCTTTCAGGACCGAGAGGTCTTGGGGAATGAGAAAGCAGGAGGCCAGCGCGAGTGAAACCGTGGCAACCGCGAGAGATTCCAGGTGGTCCTTGTTTTTAAGGGTAAGGTCGGCCACGAACATGAGAATCAGGCCGGATACGAGGACGATCTCGGGAGCGAAGGCGAGAAACGCGGGGCTCATGCGGCGGTGAGAGGCGGCGCAGGCACCGCGGCCGGGGCCGCGCCCCCGTGGGCGGCCAGCCGCTCGCTCACCTTGGCCAGGCACGGACTGATGAGATCCAAATACGGCTTGGGGTACAGCCCGATCCAAAACATGAGAATGACGAGCGGCGCCATGCAGACCACCTCGCGGGCCGTCAGGTCGGTGAGCTTCTGGTTCTCCTCCTTTTGAATCGTGCCCAGCATGACGCGCTGGTAAAGCCAGAGCATGTAGGCCGCGCCCAGCACAATCCCCGAGACCGCGAGGACCGCCCACAGCTTGTTGGCCTGGAACACGCCGAGGAGAATCAGGAACTCGCCCACGAACCCGTTCAAGCTCGGCAGGCCAATCGAGGAGAACATCGTCACGGCAAAGAGCGTGGCGTAAACGGGCATGCGGTGTGAGAGGCCGCCCAAGTCCTCAATTAAGCGCGTGTGCCGGCGCTCGTAAATCATGCCCACGATCAAGAAAAGACCGCCGGTCGAGAGGCCGTGATTAATCATCTGGAGAACGCTCCCGGCCAGGGCCTGCGCGTTGAAAGCAAACAGGCCCAGCATCACGAAGCCCAGGTGCGAGACGCTCGAGTAGGCCACGAGTTTTTTCATGTCTTTCTGGCTCATGGCCACAAGCGCCCCGTAGATGATGCCGATGATCGCCAAGGTCGCCATGAACGGCGCCAGCTCGACTGAGGCGGCGGGAAAGAGAGGCAGGCAGAATCGAAGGAAGCCGTAGGTGCCCATTTTCAGGAGGACGCCGGCCAGGATGACGCTGCCGGCCGTGGGGGCCTCGACATGCGCGTCGGGAAGCCAGGTGTGGAACGGGAACATGGGCACTTTGATGGCGAAGCCCATGAAGAACGCGAAGAAGAGCCACTTCTGGATATCGAGCGGCAACTGAATCGACACGAGCTCCATCAGGTTAAAGGTCTGCACGCCTGTACCGTAAGCCGGGTTGGCGTTCAGAAAGTACAGCGCCAGGATGCCGACCAGCATCAGCACGCTTCCGAAAAGCGTGAAGAGGAAGAACTTGATCGCGGCGTAGAGCTTGTTGGGCCCGCCCCAGATGCCGATCAAGAGATACATGGGAACGAGCACGATCTCCCAGAAGAAATAAAAGAGCACGAGGTCGAGCGCCGCAAACACGCCCGTCATGCCGGTCTCAAGCAGCAGCATGCCGGCGTAGTATTCCTTGTCGCGCTCGTGGATGGCGGAAAAAGAGGACAGCACGCTGATGGCGGTCAGGAGCGTGGTGAGCAGGATCAAGAGCAAGCTCACGCCGTCAATTCCCAAATGGTACTCAATGCCGACGGCCGGGATCCAGGGCCGCTTCTCGATGAACTGCATGCCGGCGTTGGAGGCGTCAAACCCCCTGAGAAGCCCGAGCGAGAGGAAGAAGGTCGCCAGAGAAAAAGCCAGGGCTGTCTTTTGGAGCAGGGCGCGGTTTGCCTTGGGAAGGAACATCAACACGATCGTGCCCACGAGGGGTAGGAAGACCGTCCAGGAAAGAATGGGAAATCCTTGTGGCATGCTCGAGCTCCTTATCTCGCTTGCGAGAAGAACCAGCCGATGAAGACGATCACGCCTGTGACCATCGCGAGCGCGTAGTTTTGCGCGACCCCGTTCTGCAGGCGCCGCAGCTGACCGGCCCAGGCGCGAAGCGTGGAACTGATGCCGTTGGCTGCGCCGTCGATCACGCCTGTATCGAAGCGAAGCGAGGCCGCGGCATTCGCCAGCGTGAGCGCCGCCGCGCCGTTCACCGCGCCGTCCACCACCCGGACATCCACCTGCCGAAAAAGCTCCGCGTTTTTCTGCGTGCCCTTCACGAATGCGTACCGGTAAAAGTCGTCAATCCAAAGTTTGTTGGAGGACGCAGCGTACAGGGGCGCCAGGCGCCGGCCCAGGGAGCCCGCCAGATCGGGCTTTTGCAAGTAGATCATCCATGCGAACGCCACACCCACCAGGGCCACCGCCACCGAAACGACCATGAGCACGACCGGGTTCACGGCCGCGCCGTGGTGAGCCACGGCGTGATGAGTTTGAAAGACGGGGCCCAAAAACTTATGGATGAGCCCGTTTTCAGGTGGCCAGCCCAGCAGGGCTCCGGCCACCGCGCTCAGGAGAGCGAGCTTTACGAGCGGGAAGGCCATCGAGGCCGGCGCCTCGTGGGGGTGCTTCTTGTGGTCATCGAAGCGTGCCTTCCCGTAGAACGTGAGAAACACCATGCGAAACGTATAAAACGCCGTCATGCCGGCGGTCAGAAGGGCAAGTGCCCAGACCGCAAAATGCCCGCCCTTGAAGGCCTCACTCAAAATCTCATCCTTGCTCCAAAATCCGGCGAAGGGGAAGATGCCCGCAAGCGCGAGCGACCCGGCCAGAAACGTGGGATGCGTGATCGGAAGATGTTTTCGCAACCCGCCCATCTTCATCATGTCCTGCTCGCCGTGCAGGGCGTGGATGACGCTGCCGGAGCCCAGGAAGAGCAGGCCCTTGAAGAACGCGTGCGTGACGAGGTGAAAGATGGCGGGAATAAACGCGCCCACGCCGCAGCCCACGAACATGTAACCGAGCTGGCTCACCGTGGAGTAAGCGAGCACTTTCTTGATGTCCGTCTGGGTCAGGGCGATGAACCCGGCCGCGAAGGCCGTCGTGATACCCACTGTGGTCACGACAGTCATGGCGAGCGGGCTGGCCAGAAATATGGCGTGGTTGCGCGCCACCATGTACACCCCCGCCGTGACCATCGTGGCGGCATGAATGAGGGCGGACACCGGAGTGGGGCCTTCCATGGCGTCGGGCAGCCAGACGTAGAGTGGCAGTTGGGCGGATTTTCCGCAGGCGCCGATGAAAAGGCAAATCGCCGCGGCCGTGACAAGGCCCTGCGGCAGGTGGTGGACGGCCGCGAAGACGTCCTGATAGTCGAAGCTGCCCACCGCGGTGTAGAGCAGAAACATGCCCAGGATAAAACCGGCGTCGCCGATGCGGTTCACGATGAACGCCTTGTTGGCGGCCGTCGAGGCCGAGGGCTTGTGAAACCAGAAGCCGATCAAAAGGTAGGAACACAGCCCCACGCCCTCCCAGCCCACGAACATCACGGGGTAGCTTGCGCCCAGCACGAGCGTGAGCATGCTGAAAAGGAAGAGGTTCAAGTAGGAAAAATAGCGCGCGTAGCCCGCGTCGTCATGCATGTAGCCGACTGAAAACCAATGCACGAGAAATCCCACACCGGTGACCACCAGGAGCATGACGGCCGACAGGGGGTCGAGCAGGAAAGAGACCGAGAGCTTGAGTTCCCCGGAGAAGATCCACGGGAACATCTCGAAGACGCGCGGGCCGGGATGTGCCAGGACGTCGATGAAAGCCATGGTGGAGAGCGCAAAAGCGCCGAGCGCCGCTGCCAGGGCGATCCAGTGCGCCCGTTTGCCCGTCCAGCGTCCGGCGAGGCCGTTCACCACCGAACCGGCGAGAGGAAGCAAGGGAATCAGCGCAAGCACGATTTTAAGATTCATCGAAAATCCGATTGAGCGATAGCTGGTGCGTCCGTCGCGAGTAGGTTGAGTGTTATCAGAGAGCCGCGCGCAGCAAGTTCCCTCGAGGGAGTTCTCGAGCCGTCGCGAGGGCCTTGGACGGCCCGAGCAGGCGAGAGTACAGCGAGCTTCGTTTCAGGACTGAAACGAAGCGAGCGGTCCCGAGAGGGACTTGCGGAGCGCGGCACTGCAGTCACCCCTTCATCATTTGAAACTCATCGACGGTCACGGAGGCGCGGAACCGGTAGAGCGAGATCAGGATCGAGAGCCCAATGGCGGCCTCCGCCGCCGCGATCGCGATCACGAAAAGCGCAAAGACCTGGCCCGCAAACACCCCATGCAATTTGGAGAACGCGGCGAACAGGATGTTGACGCCGTTCAGCATGAGTTCGATGGCCATGAGGATGACAATGGCATTGCGGCGCACGAGCGCGCCCAACACTCCAATGGTGAACAGCGCCGTGCCGACCGCCAGGTACGCTCCGATGGGCATCAGGAGGTCTCCGCTCTTCGGCGCGCCAGGTGAAGGGTGGCCACGAGTGCCGCCAGGAGCGCGATCGACAGAAGCTCGAAGGGGAACAGGTAATCGAGAAAGAGCGTCTCGGCGAAGCGCACGATGTGGTTCTTGGAGGCCAGGAGTTCGCCGGCTCCCGAGGGGTGCCGCAGGTACTGCTTGCCCACCAGCAGCACGAGCTGAAGGAACAGCAGGGCGGCCGTGAAGGTGCTCCAGGATTTGGTTTTGACGAGGTAGCGCTCGGGGCCCGGATCGCTGAAGCCGGTGAGAAAGATGACGAAGAGGATCAGCACCATGATGGCGCCGGCGTAGACGATGATCTGAATGGCGGCCAGCAGCTCGGCGGCCAGCAGCACGTAGAGCGCCGCCGCGCAGAAGAGGGTCACGACGAGTGAGAGGGCCCCGCGCAGAATGTTCGCGCTCGTGACGGTGTACAGCGCCGAGGCCACCGCCGTGACCGAAAACACAATGAATAGAAGGACTTCCACCATCTTTAGGGTACTGGAAGCAGGGGAATGAGTGAATCTATGAGGGCGAGGATCGGAGCAGGGTAAATGCCTAGCCCCACCACCAACACCATGCAGGCCGTAAGCCCCGCAACCGTTGCCCGGTTCGCCCGGATGGGGCCGCCTTCGCCGGGCTCTACGATATACATTTGCTTGAGGATTTTCAAGTAGTAATACAGGGACACCGCGCTGTTGGCGATCCCCGCCAGCACAAGCCACAGGAGGCCGTAGTGAACGGTGTCGCGCTCCATGGCGGCCGCGAAGACGTAGAACTTGGCGAAGAAGCCCGCCAGAGGCGGGATGCCCGCGAGGGACAGTACGAAGAGGATCAGGAGAAGCCCGAGGTAGGGCGAGCGGCGCGACATGCCCGAGAAGTCCTCCAGGTCGTCGGCGCCCGTGGCCTGGCTCAACGCGGCGATCACGCCGAACGCGCCCAGGTTCGTGAACCCATACGTCAACAGATAATAAAACACGGCCGAGTGGCCGAGGGAGCTTGCGCTCGCGAGGCCCACCAGGATGTAGCCCCCGTGCGCGATCGAGGAGTAAGCCAGCAGGCGCTTCAAGTTGCGCTGTTGCAGGGCCACGAGGTTCCCCAGGGTCATGGACACGACGGCGAGAATGGCCAGGATCGAGGTCCAGCCGCCCGAAAAAGCTGCGCTGGAGGCCGAGCCCGCGACGGGAAGAAAGCCGAGCAGCAGCACTTTGATGAACACAAAGAAGCTTGCCACCTTCGAGGCGGTGGACAGGAAGGCCGTGATGGGCGTGGGCGCGCCTTCGTAGGCGTCGGGCGCCCAAAAGTGGAAGGGCACGAGCGCGATCTTGAATCCGAATCCCACGATCGTGAAAAGCAGGGCGGTGAGCGCGAGCGGGTTGGCGCGAACGCCGTCCTTCAGCAGGGCTCCGACCGTCTCGAGGCTCGTGCCGCCCGCCAGGCCGTAGAGGAACGTGAGGCCGAAGTAGAGGAAGGCGGAGGACAGGGCGCCGAAGAGGAAGTACTTCATCGACGCTTCGGCCGAACGGCGTAGGTGCTTGTTGAACGCCACCAGAATGTAGAGCGAGAGGCTGGTGAGCTCTAGGCCCACGTAGATCATCACGAGCTCTTCAGACTGCACCATGAAGAGCATGCCCATCGCGCCGAAAAGCAGGAGCGCAAAATACTCTCCCACGTGGGCTGTGACGTCGTGGCCCATGGAAATGAGAGCGGTGATGAGGGTGAATAAAAGAAGGGTCACTTTCATGGTTGTCGTGAGGGGATCGACCACAAGCATGCCGCCGAAAAGCACCCGGCTTTCGTGGAAGAAACGGCAGGCGAGCAGGGCCGCCACAGCCAGCACGACGGCGCTCACGGCGCCCAAGGTCGTGCGCCGCTCCTCGGGCGTCTTGTCCCGCAGGAGGGCGAGGTCGATGCCGAGCAGCACAAAAGCCGCAACCGTGAGCAGCACCTCCGGCGCCAGGATGTTTAAGAGTTCGAAATAATTCACGTAGGCACCGGTGGCGTGGCGAGGAATGTCTGCGAGAGGAAGGCGCCGACCCCTCCCCGAATCATGTCCACCATGATGGACGGATAAAGGCCTACCCCAATCAAGATTCCCATCAGGATCGAAGCCGCGACTTTCTCGGTCCGCGTGATCGGGGCCAGGTGCTCGAAGTGCGGATCGAGCTTGCCGTAAAAAACCCGGTGCGTGACGCGAAGAACGTAGGCCGCCGTCACCACGATGGCGACTCCCGACAGCGCGGCCGCCAGGGGGTACGCCTGCCAGGTGCCGATCAGGATCTGCAGCTCGGCGACGAAGCCGCTAAGACCGGGCAGGCCCATGGAGGCGAGGCCCGCGATGACGAAGCTCACGTTGGCAAAGGGCATGATTTTGTGGAGGCCGCCTAGCTTGTCGAAATCGCGCGTGTGCGTGCGGTCGTAGACCATGCGGCCTACGATGGCGAAGAAAAGGGCCGTCATGATGCCGTGCGAAAACATCTGCAGGACGGCGCCCGTCAGGCCGTTTTCGTTCATCGTGGCCAGGCCCATCAGCACGAAGCCCATGTGGCTGACGCTCGAGTAGCCGATCACGAACTTGAAGTCCGTTTGCACCATGGCCACCATGGAGCCGTACAGCACGTTGACGAGCGTGAGGACTACGAGCCACGGCAGCCAAACCTGCGCGCCTTCAGGAAACAGGAACATGGCGACCCTCAGGCAGCCGTAGGCGCCCAGCTTCATCAAGACGCCTGCGTGCAGCATGCTGACAGAGGTGGGCGCCGCCACATGGCCCACGGGCGACCAGGTGTGCAGCGGCCAGAGGCCGCCCAAAATGGCGAAGCCGATGAAGACAGGTGGGAAGACCCAAATCTGGAACGTGCGCGAGAAGTCAACCTTGTTCAGCGCGAGCAGATCAAAAGAGCGCAGCCCCGCGGTGAAATAGAGCGCCAGCATCCCGATAAAGATGAAGGCGCTCCCCACCAGGAGATAGAGCGTCAGCTTCATGGCGCCGTACTCCTTGCGGGTGCTCCCCCAGGTGCCGATCAACAAGTACATGGGCAGGACCGCGAGCTCGTAGAAGATGAAGAGCAAAAACAGGTCCAAGGCCATGAACACGCCGAAGACGCCCGCGACGAGAATCAGGAAGAGCGCGAAGAACTCTTTTGTCCGCACCTCCACGTTCCAGGAGATCAAAATCGCCGTGAACATGATGAAGCCCGTCAGCAGGACGAGCGGAAGACTGATTCCGTCCACGCCCAGAAAGTAGGTGGCGCCGATCTGCGGGATCCAGGGCGCGCGCTCGACGAACTGGAAGCCCCCGGCCTTTTGGTTGTAGGTGAAATAGACGGCCAGCGAGATCGCCAGGCACAGCCCGCCGGCCACCGCAGCGATTTGCTTGACGAGCAGGCGGTTCTCGCGCGGCACGCACAGGATGGTGAGGGCGGCCGCAAACGGGACCCCGATGAGCGCACTGAGGATCATGAGGCGAACACCGATGTGAGTTGCGTCACGGCCGTCGCGGCCAGTGCCAGCAAGGGGCCCGGGTACAGGCCCACGAAGAACATCATACTGATGAGCGGCGCGGCCACGGCGATCTCGCGGTCCGTCAGGTCGGCGGGGTCGTGCACCTTGGCTCCGACCGGGCCGTGGAAGAGCTTCTGAAGCATGGTCAAAAGATAAAGCGCGGTCACCACCAGTCCGATCGTTGCGAGGATCGTCAGGGGCGTCAAAATCGGGAAGCTCCCCTTGAAAATCAAGAATTCGCTCACGAACCCCGCCAGGCCGGGCAAGCCCAGGGACGTGAAGGCCGCAATCCCCATGAGCCCCGCGTAGACGGGCATGCGCTTGCGCAGGCCCCCGAAGTCGTCCAAATTGCGCGTGTGCATGCGCTCATAGATCACGCCCACGAAAAAGAAGAGCGCCGAGGCGCTCAGGCCGTGGGTGAACATTTGCAGCATCGCGCCACTCAGGGCTGCCGCCTTGTCCGCAGAAGAGCCGCCTGAGTGAACGAGCGAGAAGATGCCGAGCATGCAGTAGCCCATGTGGTTGACCGAGGAGTAGGCGATCATGCGCTTGGCGTCCTGCTGGGCGAGCGCGGCAAAGGCGCCCAAGACGATGCTGGCCAGCGCAAACCAGGCAAGCGGTACGGCGTACGCCCGAGCCACTTCGGGGAACAGGGGAATACTAATCCTCAGGAATCCGTAGACACCCATCTTGAGCAGAATGGCGGCCAGGATCATGCTGCAGGCCGTGGGCGCCTGCGTGTGGGCGTCGGGCAGCCAGGTATGAAACGGCCACAGGGGGACCTTGATGGCGAAGGCGAGCGAGACGGCAAAAAACCCGAGGGTGGCGCAGACGGCCGGCGAAAGGCGCAGACCGAGGTGGCTCGCCAAGTCCGAAAGTTTCTGCTGAAGCGCACCGGAGCGCGCGAGATCGGTCAGCGCCGGAATGTCAAACGTGCCCGTTGCGAGGTAAATCACTTGAAAGGCCAGCAGCATGGCCACCGAGCCCGAGAGCGTGTAGACGAAGAACTTGAACGCGGCGCGGTCGCGGTCCTCAGAACCCCACTGCTTGATCAGGAAAAACATGGGAACGAGACCGATCTCCCAGTAGATAAAGAAATGGAAGAAGTTGAGCGCGGTGAAGACGCCGTAGAGGCCGGTCTCCAGAAAGAGAAACAGAAACATGTACGCTTTGACGCGTTCGTTGATGCCGAAGGAGGCCAGCACGGCGAGCGGGCTCACCACGGCCGTGAGCAGGACCATCTGGATGCTCACGGCGTCCACCGCCACGCGGTAGGTGACGGCGAGGGCCTTAATCCAGGGGTAGTTTTCCTCGAATTGCAGCCCCGCGCGGGTGGCGTCGAAGTGCAAGACAACCCAAACGGCGAGCGCGCTCGCAGCGAGACTTCCCGCCAGGGCCAGGCGCTTCACCCAGGCGTCATCTTTGAGCGCGAGGATCGCGAGGCCGGTCAGTAGAGGAAGAAACGTGATGAGCGAGAGCATCGATCGTTCCTCTAACCCCGGAAACCCAGCAAGTAGAGGTACAGCGTGTAAAGCACAAACGCGCCGGACGCCAGGGCGCGCAGGTAGGTCTGCACCGTGCCGCGCTGCAGGCGACTTAAGAAGAAGCCCGAGCCGCGGACGCCGTCACAGGCGCGGTCAAATCCCTTGTTGATGAAGAAATTGTCACACCAATGGTTGAAGCGCGAGCCCGCGAGCGTTGCGGAGCCGATGAAGTCGAGCGCGCCGTCGATCACGCGCTCATCGAAGGCGCGCCCCAGGCGGCCGAGCCACGCCGTCAGCGCCACCACGGTCCGCTCATAGAGCTCATCCATGTAGTACTTGCGCTGAAGGACCGTAAAGGCGCCCTTGAGCCACTGGGCGAGGGGATCCTCGCCTCGGGCGACAGCTTCCGAGCGGCCGTAGACGAGGAAGCCCGCCACAATCCCCGCCACCGCGACACCCGAGGAAATCAGCATGATGGCGAGACTGGCCGGGTTCGCGTGCCGATCCGGCGCGAGAAAATGATGAAAGGGGTTGCCCAAAAACGGCGCCCCGGCGAATCCCGCCGTGATCGAGAGAAACGCCAGGATGAGAAGCGGCAGCAGCATGCTCGGCCCGCTCTCGTGCGCGTGGAAGTCGTGGCTGCGCTGGCGGCCCAAAAAGACCATGACGATTTGGCGCGTCATGTAAAAGGCGGTCAGGAACGCGCCCGTGAGCCCCACGCGGTAGATCCAACGGTTCGTGTGGAACGCGTCGAGCAGGATTTCATCCTTGCTGAAAAAACCGGCGAAGGGGAAGATGCCCGCCAGCGCGAGCGTTCCGATCAAATACGTCGCGAAGGTCACGGGCATGGCCTTGCGAAGGCCGCCCATCTTAGTCA
The DNA here is from genome assembly GCA_964587845.1 of uncultured bacterium. GTDB lineage: Bacteria > Omnitrophota > Omnitrophia > Omnitrophales > CAZPNG01 > CAZPNG01. The sequence goes on from CAZPNG010000258.1 coordinate 11,237, forward strand.
TGTCCTGCTCGCCATGACAGCCGTGGATGACGCTGCCGGAGCCCAAAAAGAGCAGGGCCTTGAAAAATGCGTGGGTCGTCAGGTGAAACAGCCCGGCCACGTAGCCGCCGACGCCCAGGCCCATCATCATGTAGCCCAACTGGCTCACGGTGGAATAGGCGAGCACGCGCTTGATGTCGTTCTGCGCCACGGCGATCGTGGCGGCGAAGAGAGCTGTGATCGCCCCGATCGTGGACACGATGCCGAGCGCTTGCGAGGTGTGCCCGTGTCCGGCGCCCAACTCAAAGATGGGGTAGGCGCGGCCCACCAGAAATACTCCCGCGGCCACCATCGTGGCGGCGTGAATGAGCGCGGAGACGGGTGTGGGGCCCTCCATGGCGTCCGGGAGCCACACGTGCAGTGGAAACTGGGCGGACTTGCCCATGGAGCCGCAAAAGAGCAGGAGCGCGGCGAGGGTGGAAAGCCCGATCGCGGCAAAGGGCAGATGCACGACGCCGGAGCCCAGCTTGGCCAGGGTGGGCTCATCCAGGATGCCCGGGGCCGCGGGGCTTCCATAGAAGACGAGCGTGCCGGTGCTCGAGTAGAGCAGCAGCAGCCCGAGGAAAAGCCCGATGTCGCCGATTCGCGTCACGATAAAGGCCTTTTTGCAGGCGGCGGCGGCCGAGGGCTTGAAGTACCAGAACCCGATCAAGAGATAGGAGCACAATCCCACGAGTTCCCAGCACATGAACATCAGCAGGAGGTTATTGGCGATCACCAGGCCCAGCATGGCGGCCGAGAAAAGGGACAGGAAGCAGAAGAACTTGCCATAGTTTTCGTCATCGTGCATGTAACCTTGCGAGAAGATGAGGACGAGGAGACTCACGATCGTGACGATGAGGAGCATCATCACGGTGAGCGCGTCCACCACGAAGCCGAAGACGATGGGGGTTGAGCCGACGGCCAGCCAGGTGAAGTTTTGAGTGAAGCGCACCGCCTCGTGGCCGTGGTGCGCGTGCGCGGCCCCCAGAAACTCGGAGAGGCACCCGAAGGACATCAGGGTGGAGAGGCCCATGGCGGCGATACTGATGAAGGAGGCGAGCCGTCCGTGCTTGGCTTTCAAGAAGGAGGTGACGAGAGCCGCTAGCGCAGGAAGCACCGGAATGAGCCACACGAGGGAGATCATGGTGTTAGAGCCGTCTTTCGGGGGTCCCCGTGGGCTTGCGGCTTAGTATTTGAGCTCATGGACTTCCTGGACATCAATCGAACGGTGAATCTTGTAGATGCTGATCACGATAGCGAGGCCGACCGCCACCTCCGCCGCCGCGATGGTGATTCCGAAGAAGGCAAAAAGCTGGCCCGCTAGCCTCGAGGCCGGCAGGTAGCGCGAGAACGCCACAAGGTTGAGGTTCGCGGCATTCATCATGATCTCAATGCCGAGCAGGATGATCACCGCGTTGCGGCGTGAAAGCGCGCCGTAGAGGCCGATGGAGAATACGATGGCGGAAAGCGCGAGGACCTGTCCGAGCGGTGTCATGGCTTCTTTTTCTCGTCGAGCGCGATGACGATGGCTCCCACCAGGGCGGCTGTCAGCAGGAGCGCCACCACCTCAAAGGGCAGCAAGAAGGTGGTGAGAAGCTCCCGGCCGATATCGGCCATACCGGCGCGGGCCCCCTCGAGGGTCTCCAGCGGCCAGGTCTGGGACAGGAGAGCATGGAGGAGGATTCCCAGGACGGCGGCGGCCGCGACAAGTGCGTAGAGTTTATTGCCGAGCACGTGGCGTAGGTCACCCGGTTCCTCCCGCAGCCCGCGCGTCAGCATGATGGCGAAGAGGATGAGCGTGGCCACGGCCCCGACGTAAATCAAGATCTGGCTGGCGCCCAGGAACTCTGCTCCCAGATAGAAGTACAGCCCCGCAATCCCCGTGAAAAATAAGACCGCCGCGAGGACACAGTGCACGATGTTGCTCAAGGTGACCGTGAGGAGCGCGCCTGCAACCGTCACCGTGGCGAGCATCCAGAACGCAATCATGCAGCTCTCCGGCTAGTCCGCGAGAACATACGTCCTCTTCTCAATCGTGCCCTGTTCGTTGATTTTTGCGAGTGCGAGAAAGGACCCGAGGGCCAGGCCCCAGCAGACGAGGAGCCGCAGGGCCGGCTGCGAGATGAAGTGCCACAGACCCGCGATGCCGATGTTCACGAGCGCCATCGGCAGCATGATCTTCCAGGCCAGGCCCATGAGCTGGTCGACGCGCAGGCGCGGGAGGGTGCCGCGAAACCACATCATGATGAAGACGAGCGCGTAGGTCTTCACGAAAAACCAAAGCCAAGAGGGCAGGGGCGGCGAGAACGGGCCGTTCCAGCCCCCGAGAAAAAGCGTGGCGGTGAGAGCGGAAAGGGCGAACATGCCGAGAAACTCCGCCATGTAAAAGAGCGCGAACTTCATGCCGCTGTACTCCGTGTGGAAACCCGCGATGATCTCCGACTCCGCCTCGGGCAGGTCGAAAGGCGTGCGGTTGGCCTCGGCCGTGCTCGTGAGAAACAAGAGAAAGAAGCCCACGAAGCCCCACGGCGTGAAGACGAACCAATTCAGCCCCCAGGGGCCGCCCTGGGCCTTCACGATTTCCTCGATCGAAAGGCTGCCCACCTGCATGACCGCCGCCACGACTGAGAGCACGAACGGCACTTCATAGGAGACCATTTGCGCCACGACACGCATGGCCCCGAGCAGAGAGTACTTGTTGCGCGACCCCCACGCGCCCATGAAGATGGCGAGGGTGCTCGTGGCCGAGAGCGCAAAAAAAAGTAGGATGCCTGCATCCGGGTTGATGGCCGTCATGCCCCGCCCGAAGGGCAGGAAGGAAAAAAGCAGCAGGGCCGGCACCACGACCAGCACCGGAGAAAGAAAGTGCGTCACGCGGTCCGCGCCCGTCGGCACGATGTCTTCCTTGGTGAGCATCTTGACGCCGTCGGCCAGCGGCTGAAGGAGCCCGTACTTGCCCACACGGTTGGGGCCGATGCGGTTTTGGATCCGGCCCACGATTTTGCGCTCCATCCACGTGAGGTACATCATGATGAGGGGAGCAATCACGGCGAAGACCACGATCAGGGCAACCATCTTGATCACCACGACCGCGGGCTCAGGCAGGAACCGGCCGAGAAATGAGAGCAGGGCTTTAAAGACGTTGACGAAGAGCTGATCGAAGAAGGTCATGCTGACGGCACCGGGGGTGCCGGCGGTACGGCTTGTGGGGTAGTCCCCGCAGGCGGTTTTTCCGGCCCCTTGGGCGCGCCGCCTCCTGCCTGCGCCTTCTTGAGCCGGGCATCATCGATGACCGCGGCGTCCGTGGGTCGGATCGTCTTGAAATAAGACCACGTCCGGGTGAGCTTCGCCTTGTCGTGCAGGAGCGACTCTTGGCGGTTGGTGTCCGCCAGCTCAAAGGTGTGGTCCATGAAGATGGCATCGAAGGGGCAGACCTCCTCGCAGATGCCGCAGTTCATGCAAATCGCCAAATCGATGTCGAAGACTTCGGGTTGCTTCAAGGGCTTGCCGTCGGCATCCTTCTGCTTGACGATGTAGATGCACTTCGGCGGGCATTCCTTGGCGCAGATGTCGCAAGCCACGCAGCGCAAGTCGTTGGGATTCCCGTCATGCACCAAGATGGGGAAGTTGCGGAAGCGCTCCTTCTCGGGCAGCTTCTCCTCGGGGTATTGCACCGTGAAGAGCCCGTCGCCCTTGGCGTGGAGCGGATCTCGGGCGTGAAGGTAGCTCGCGATGAAATTGCGGAACGTGACCGCCATGCCGCTGAGCACGCCCAGGCCGAACATCAGCGATCCACCTCTCCCAAGACGATGTCGACGCTTCCCAGGATGACGATGGCGTCGGCGATCTTCTGGCCCACGCACATGTCCTCGAGGATCGTGAGGTTGATGAACGAAGGCGGTCGGACATGGTAGCGGTAGGGCTTGGGTGTGCCGTCGCTCACAAGGTGAAACCCGAGCTCGCCCTTGGGCGACTCAATGCGGGCGTAGACCTCGCCCTTGGGTGGCTTCCAGGTGCGGGCGGTCTTGGTACTGACCTCGCCCTTCTTGTCGAGCACCGGGCCTTCGGGGATGTCGTGCAGCGCCTGGCTCAGGATCTTCAAGCTCTCGCGCATCTCAAGAATTCGCACGTAGTAGCGGTCGTAGACGTCGCCCTTTGCGCCGAGAGGCACCTTGAACTTGAAGCGATCGTAAATGGAGTAGGGGTCCGCCTTTCGGATGTCGTAGTTCACGCCCGAGGCGCGCAGGAGCGGGCCCGTGACGCTGGCATTGATTGCGAGGTCGGCCGGCAGGACGCCGACATTCTGGCAGCGCGCGCAGAGAATCTCGTTGTGGGTGAGCAGTCGCTCGAACTCATCCAGGAAGCGGGGGAAGTTGTTCAGGACGGCGCGGACCTTGTCGAGAAAGCCTGCCGGCAGGTCGCGCTTCACGCCCCCGAAGCGCATGTAGTTGCACATCATGCGGCTGCCTGCGACCTCTTCAAAAAGATCGAGGATTTTCTCGCGCTCGCGAAATGCATACAGGACCGGCGTAAAGAAGGCGCCCAGGTCGTTTAACAGGAACCCCGTCGCGGCCACGTGGTTCACCAGGCGCGTGAGTTCCGCCATGAGGACACGGATGTATTGGGCGCGCTCGGGCACCGCAATGCCCGTGAGCTTTTCCACGGCCAGGGCATAGGCCAGGTTGTTCGACATCGCGCAAAAATAATCCAGCCGGTCGGTGTAGGGCATCGAGCCCAGATACGTCATGTCCTCGGCGAGCTTTTCATGGTTGCGGTGCAGGTATCCCATGACGGGTTTGAGGCGCATGACCCGCTCGCCGTCGAGCACCACGTTCATGCGGAAAACGCCGTGCGTGCTCGGGTGCTGCGGCCCGATGGACACTTCAAGAGTCTGCGTCTCGAGGGTCGGTGAGGCGGTGGCGGGCTTCATACCCCGTCAAACTCCTTGCGGTCTTCGCCCTGCTTGGCTTCCAGGGCGCGGATTTCCTCTTGCGACACCGGCCGTTCCTCGTCTTCCGGCTGATAGTCCTTCCGCATGGGATAGTGCTGGAACCCTTCCCACATGAGAATTCGCCGCAGGTCGGGATGGCCCTCGAACTTGAAGCCATACAGGTCGTAGGCCTCGCGCTCCTGATACTCTGCGCCTCGAAGAAGGTCGGTGATCGACGGCAATTTCGCTTCCGTGCGGTCCGTGCGCACCTTGATGGCGATCTGGCCGGTCTTCTTTTTCATGGAGTAAAAGTAGTAGGCGCACTCGAGGGTTCCCTGCGCCAGGTAGTCGACGCCCGAGAGGCAGGAGACGTAGTCCATGCCGTACGGTTCGCCCTTCAGGTACTGGACCACCTCACGCAAACGCTCCTTGGGCACCACCAGGCCGTCGTTCGACACTTCGAGCGCCACACCCTGCAGGGCGGCTTCGATGTCGGCTTTGACTTTTTGCAACTCAAACGCTGCGGGCATTACTCTCTCGGCTGATTATCGAATTGGTGCTCGGCTTCGGGATACTTGGCGCGCGCGGCCGCCGGCACTTCGCCGGGCTTGCGCATCGCGGGGTCTGTGAGGCGCGGCTTCCAGACTTCCGGATTGTAGGGTGGCTCCAGGCCGTTTGCCCCGAAGGTGGGCACGGGAAACTCCCGCTTCAGCCCCTCTTTGTAATAAATGGAGTTCGTAATGGTTTGCGAGCTGATTTTCTCCTGGAGCTTGATGAGACCGTCCAGGAGCGCCTCGGGCCGCGGCGGGCAGCCGGGGATGTGGACGTCCACGGGAATGTAGCGGTCGATGCCCTTCAAAACGTTGTAGCCCTCGCGGAAAGGCCCACCCGCGATGGCGCAGGCGCCCATCGTGATGCAATACTTCGGCTCGGCCATCTGGTTGTAGAGGCGCACCACTTGGGGAGCCATTTTTTTGGTGACGGTGCCCGCCACGATCATGAGGTCCGCTTGCCGGGGGGAGGGGCGGAAGAGCTCAGCGCCGAAGCGCGCGATGTCGTAACGCGCGCAGGCGGTGGCGATCATTTCGATCGCGCAGCAGGCCAGGCCGAACTGCAGCGGCCAGATCGAAGACTTTCGGCCCCAGTTGTACAGCTCATCGACGGTCGTGATGAAGAGGCCGCGCTTCTCGAGCTCACTTGCGGCCGGCGCGTCCACCGCGCGCACGTTGGGGGTGTAGGTTATTGCCACTCCAGGACCCCCTTCTTCCATGCGTAGATCAAGCCGCCCGTGAGGATGGCCAGGAAGATGAGCATTTCCACGAACACGACCCCGCCCATCGACTTAAACACGACAGCCCAGGGGTACACAAACAGGACTTCGATATCGAAGATCACGAAGATGATGGCGTAGATGTAGTACTGGGCCTTGAACTGGACCCAAGGGTCTCCTTTGGACTGGATTCCGCATTCATAGGGGGCGTTCTTGATCACCGAGGGCCGCTTGGGGGCGATGAGCTGGGCCAGAAGGATCGGCAAAAGGGGAAACAAGATGGCGACGCCGAGGAAGATCGATAGAAACAGGTAAGTGTAGGTGTACGAGTCCATCCAAGCGTATCCAGGTCCGGGTTAAACGGAAATTATATCAAAGCTCCCCGTATTTGAGAACCGCGGCCAGCTTTCCATATTATCGGCCATTTGACCGGAATCCAAAGCAGGCAGGTCCACGCTGGAATCCGCAGGACTTCCCAGAGGAGTTTGGATGGAGGAGATCCCTCGATCCAGTTGGGGTTGGAATTCAAGAGCAGGTTGGCATGTTCGTTGCCTGTGTAAGGTTGCGCTTTGGGCGTTTCCGAACGTGTGCATCCGGTCGGCAGGACAAATGTGTCACGGTCTGACAAAATTGTTTTGATCATGGCTCGACAGCCGGCGGTTTTGATCTATGGAGGTCCGAAAGGATGCGCAACACAAGAAGGCAAATCGCAGCTTTGCTCTTTTATACCAGGTTAGCCGCACGGTTGTTTCCGACCGGTATCTGGAAGAGGTTCTCAGCCTCGTGGTCGGCTTGACTGCAGAGCTGATGGGCTCCAAGATCTGCTCCCTCATGCTCCTGGACCCTGAAAAAAAGGAGCTGGTCATCAAGGCAACGCAGAGCTTGAGCGAAGCGTATCGCTCCAAACCTCCCCTGCGGGTCGGGGAAAGCGTGAGCGGCCGTGCCGTTGAGATGAAGCGGCCTGTGACCGTGTTGGATGTCAAAGCGGAGCCGGGATATAAATACCCGGACATCGCGCGTCAAGAGGGCTTGTGCTCCCTGATCGCAGTGCCCTTGAAGATCAAGGACCGTGTGATCGGGGTGTTAAACTGTTATACGGCGACCCCCCACGAATTCAACGAGGAAGAGGTGCAGACCCTCATGGGAGTGGCCAATCAGGCTGCACTGGCCATTGAGAATACGAAGCTCCTCTCCGAAAAGGTCGGGGCTCTCGAGGAGCTTGAGACGCGCAAAAAGGTGGAGCGTGCGAAGGGCATCGTGATGAAACGCCACCACCTGGGAGAGCAGGAGGCCTACAGGCTTCTGCAGAAGCAAAGCATGGAGAGGCGCCGATCGCTCGCGGAGATTGCCGATGCGATCATCGTTTCTGAAGAACTAAAAAATTAAGCTGCGGGAAAACAACGGCGTTTTTCCTCGGCCAGTTTGAACGACGGCGTTCAGCGAAAGTTGAACGCCGTTTTTCTTTTCGGACACGTATGGAACAGAAACATCTCGTTGTGGTGGGAAACGGCATGGCAGGCATGGCGTGCCTGGATGAAATCCTGCGCCGCAAGCCCGACTTCCGCATCACGGTGCTCAGTGAGGAGCCCTATGTCAACTACAACCGCATCCTGCTTTCTGCGGTGCTCAGTGGCGACAAGACGGTGGAAGAGATTTACTTGAACAGCCCAGAGTGGTACGAACGCAACGGCATCAACCTTCTCTTGGAAGCGAAGGCCTCAAACGTGGATGCCAAAGCCAGGGTGGTGGAGACCGAGGACGGCCGCACGATCCCCTATGACCTGCTGCTGCTCGCCACAGGCAGCAATCCCCTCATCCCACCCATTGAGGGGGTGGACAAACCCGGCGTGTTCACGTTCCGCAATATCGCGGATGTGCACCGCATCCTGGCGGCGTGCCAGACAGCGAAGAAGGCCGTGGTCATCGGAGGAGGGCTTTTGGGGCTGGAGGCTGCGCGCGGGATTCTCAACCGGGGGCCTCGCGTCACCGTGGTGCATCTGATGGATTCTCTTATGGAGGTTCAGCTCGATGCCGTGGGCGGGCTGTTTCTCAAGCGCGAGGTTGAGAAGCTCGGTATCGAGGTGTTGCTGAACAAGAGCACGACGCGCATTCTGGGCGAAAAGCAGGTTGATGGCGTGATGTTCAAGGACGGCTCCATCGTGGAGGCGGACCTGGTGGTGGTGGCCTGCGGGATTCGCCCGAATGTGGAACTTGCCAAGCGAGCGGGCCTCACGGTCAAGCGGGGCATCGTGGTGAATGACGACTTAGAGACAAG
>CAZPNG010000259.1:0-7877 GCA_964587845.1 uncultured bacterium
CCCAAGCACGAGGCCTCCGACGAGTTCGAGCTCCTGATCGAAGAAGTCTTCGATCACGAAGACCCCTTGTATGTCCGCCTGGCCCATCGGAATCTCACCCATAAGGGCCGTGTCCTGACGCGCGCTCGCGAGATGCTGACATACTTCTTGGCGCACCGCCAACTCACCGGCGAGTGGCCTTCGGATCGCGCCACCAGGAACGCCCTCGGCTTCCGGCCCGACGAGGAGTCGCCCAAGCGGCGGCGCATCCGCCTGGGGCGGCAGCTGCGGGACTTCTACATTCAGGCCTATAGCTTCAGGCCTCCCTCGGGAAAACAAGTCGGGCTCTCCCCGCGGCCCGCCGACTTGCGGCATGCGTTGAGGGCGTGGCAAGCGTTTCTCTCGCAACCCATCCGCCGTTCGCCGGGTGTCGCACCGGTTCTCCACGAGGCCTTCCCCGGCGCCGATCTCAGGAACCTCAGGCGCTTCTACCGAACGCTCGATCCGCACTTTCGCGATGCAGAGGTCTTTCTCACGCTGCTCGCGTTCCGCGACGTCTCGGGACGCTGGCCCGGCGGGGGCGAGATCGGCCGCGCCGCCGGGCTGAGCGCCTCCCACGCCCGCAAGGTCCGGCGTGCCCTGGAAGGCCGCCTGCGAAGGAATGGAATACCGGCGCCCGCCTGGCGGAACCGGCCGGGCGGCGGCACGAAGCCCCCTGTGCCTGCTGCGAAGCTGCGCACTGCTTACAGGCAGCTTGAGGATACCTTCGGGAAAGCGCGCGCCCAAGACGGCGACGGCCGCGTGTCCGGGAGGCGCCGCCTGTCCATCCGTGAGCACCTCCAGGTCGCCATACCGGGCGCCTCGCAGCGCGATCTCAAAATCATCTACCGGCGGCTCTCGGGTCGGGGATTGCGCAAGCTGTTCCTCTTCTACATGGCCTTCGAACGGCGCTTCGGCAACTGGCCGCTCGGCAAGGAGGCCGCGCGCTGGCTCAATAAGCCGCGGAACTACTCGCCCAGCATGCTTGAGGCGATCGAAAAGCGTTTCAGGCAGCTTGGGCTGAGTCCTCCTGCGTGGAGGTACGAAAGCTTAGAGGGGACGCGCAGAGGCCACCAAGCCAGGACGCGCTGGAGAGGCACGCACCGCGAGGCCTCCATCAACAGGAAGCAGTTGATTCGGGATATGACTGCAATCCGTGGCGTACTTCAGGAACCCCCTGCCCGGGATGTCCTCAGTCCCGCGAAGCCGCCCGATCTCGCCAGCTTCGAGTTCACGATCCTCGAGGCGCTCGGCCAGGATTCCCCGCGCTATCTGCGCGCAGCGTATCAAGCGCTGAGTCCGGAGCGCGTGGGGCGCAGGACCTACTATGCTCGCCGCGCTTTGGCGTACCTGCTGGCCCACTTTCACATTGATCGGGAGTGGCCGAGCCACCTGCGCATGGCCGCCGATCTCGGCCTCGGGTTGCGCGACTCACGCCGCCTGAGCCGGGCGTTGAACCGGCACCTGGCCGACTTCTTCATCCGGCTTCCGCTGCGTCCTCTTTCCGAGCCGGACCGTGACGGAGGAGTTTACGAGCGCGTGCCCATGCGGCAGGCCATACCCGCGTGGCGGGCGTTTCTCCAACGCCCTCCGCGCCTGAGCGCTGGGCGCGCGCGGCCGGTTGTCAGGACACTCAAGAGAGCTTTCAAGAGCGTCAAGATTGCCGAGATCCGGGCAGCTTACCGGGGGCTCGAGATTTACTCGCGCGAGCGCCGAGCGTTTCTCGACCACGTGGCTTTCTTCGACCGCTACAACCGATGGCCGACAGCCACCGAGAGTGCCCGCCTCCAAGGCGTGAGCGTCCCCTACGCGAGGGTCTTGCGCACGAAGCTCAGAAAGCGCCTGCGCGCGGCGGGGATCGACCCGAAGGATTTTTTCACGGTGCCGCCGGGGACCACGATTCCAATTGAACGCGTGAGCCGCAGGACACTCGCCCGGCAGATTTCCCGCTTGGAGTCCTTCCTCGGCCCGGCCAAGCCGCCCGCGGACCTTCCGGCCGGCGAGCCGGAGCACTCGCCCGAAGCATATCTTTGGAGCGCATTTTCAAACATGCCCCTCAGAGACTTGAGGATCATTTTCCAGCGCCTCGGGTCTCGCTATCTCCAGGCCTTATTTCTTTTGTATTTGGCCTATGACCGGCGTTACGGGCGGTGGCCCCTTGGAAACGAGGCCACCCGCCTGCTCGGGCGAAAAGCGAACTACGCCGGCGAAGTCCTGAGACACATTGAGAAGCGCTTCCGCACGCTGGGATGGAAGGAGCCGCAGTGGCGCCATCCCAACAAGCGTGCGAGGGAAATCGCGCGCCGCAGCGCCTTGCGCAACGGGGATCTCAGGGCCGAAGTCGTGCGGATGCGCGCCCTGCTTCGGCCCGACATAGCCCGGTTCCGCAAGCTCCTCGCCGCGCGCCGGGGGGCCAGGCCCGCGAGTGCGGCTCTGCCGGGCGACTTCGAAGATACGATTCGGCGCGGATTCCAGGGAGAGGACAGCCGGTACCTGCAGGCGGCCTACCAGACGATTGACAAGGACCGGCGCATGCGCGGGGGCGAGGCCCTGCTGTATATCCTCGCTTACTACGATTTGAACGCCGGCTGGCCCGGCGTGAATCAAATCGCCCGCTTTCTCCCGATGTCGCCCCCCCACGCCGCCCGCGTGAGAGCGCGTGTGAAGCGGCATCTGCGGTCGTTCCTGATCCCCGTTCACTGGAAGGCGAGGCACGATGAATCCCGGCAAGACCGGCTCTTTTCCAAGCCGGAGATTCAAACTGCCATGGCTCAATGGAAAAACTTTCTCAGCGAGCGCCTGCCCCTGCAACCCGTCCGCCGGGCGCCTGCAAGTGCGGCACCTGATGAGAACATCGTGTGGGCGCCGCCCATCCGCGCCGCGCTGGCTGCGGGCGCGCGCTACCTGGCCATCCAGTTTTCAGAGGACGGGCATCTCTATCACGCCCTGCTCGGCGGACTGCAGGAGGGCATTGCAACGGGAAGATTCAAACCGAGAGCCGTCCCGGGAGCGCGGCTTCCCGTTGCACAGCGCGTGCTGTACTTGTCCCACGAGCGCCGCGATGCCTGGGACCGGCTTTGGACCGCCTCGGACAACGACTCCGGAATCTTGATCGTGAAGGCGAGCGCTTTCAACCACGCCCTGGAACAGGGCCGCACGGCCGTGGAGGACCAAGGCAGCTTCAAGTATCCTCTGTTCGCTCAGGGGATCGACGCCCGGGAGATTTCCCACATCGTGGTCTCTCCCCAAACCAAGGCGTATCTTGACCGGCTTCTGGCCAACGCCTCCCCAACTCCCGATGAAGAACCCCTCCAAGCCGGCCTGCTTGATCTGCAACGGCAAGGCGTCCTCCTGCTCTCCTACGGGGAAGAAGGTCAGCAGCCGGCCGGCGCCTTCTATGACGAAAAGAGATTTAACGAACTCCTCGGCCGCCTCGGCGTCACGGACGCGCGGCCCGTCCCGAGTTTGATCTACCCCGTCCGCCGGGCGCCGGTGCGGACCCCGGAATGGATGAAAAAGCTCCGAGACCTGGACTATCCATGGACTCTCCAGGAAGCGCTTGAACTGCAACGCGTTCTCAAACGCCGCCCCTGGGCGCAGCTCGCACTCTACGAGGCCTTCGCTGAAAGCCATCTCGGCATGATTCGACAATTCTTTTCCATCTTCCACACGATCGACTGGGAATCAAGCTGGGCCGGCTCGCCGACCGCCCCCGCGTACGCGGTCGCCAACTGGCGTCCCGGCAAGGATGCCCTTTCACCCGCTTTCTTGGGAGACGACATGGAAGCGTACATCAAGGAAGTCGAACAAATCATAGGCGGTATTCGAACCCGAATGGCGACGAAGCGATGGTTCGGTCTTGACCTGAAACCATTCGCCGGTGGGGGTACGATCGAGGACGACCTCTCTCGCCTCAAAGGTCTCCCTATCTCGCGTGCTGCGGAAGTCTTCGAGTCTTTTCTGACGCGCTCCCCAAGTCACGAGGCCCTCGGCAATCGAGATCTCATGCAGCGCACGCTTGTGCCATTTCTTAAACTGTACTTCAGAAGGGTCCTCGTCGAGGCAGCCGTCTTCTCGTTTGCGAAACAAATCCCGATCCCCGGCATGGAAACCGTCGACGTCCTGGACATGCTGAACGCCGGCGCACAGGAAATCAAAGGCTTAACAACACCGAAGGGGTTTCGCCCGTATCGGCACGTGGATTTTGTGACGACGCGGGCACCGAAAGCGCGCGCGGCCGTGCGGGCCTGCAAGCCGATCCTGCAAGGCGCCCTGGGAGACCTGCTGCGCAACGCCGTTCTGGCTCTGCCCAAGGACCGGAAAAAATACCGCCGCGGAAAGGTGAGGTTTTGGGTGATGAGAAGGAAAAATCGCCTCGTGGGAAGGATTCGTAATGACGGCGTCATGGCCGCCCGGCCGGAGGACCTCTTCCAATTCCACGTCTCAACGCGTGAGCCTCAAGACGTCGAGATCATTCAGGACCCAGATGGCGAAGGTCCACTCGGAGGTCGCGGTGCGGGGCTTATCAATGCCCGCACCCTCATTGAACTGCACGGCGGCACACTGGTCTACAGGCCCCGTCTTCATCGCGACGGCAAGACACCGGTCGTCACCTTCGAGTTTTCGCTGCCCCTCGAGACGCCCGCGATGCGCCGGGCGCCGGCGGCTTCGAGTGTCCCCGATCCCCGGGAAGCCGCGGATCAATGGTTAGATTTCTTCCGAGCCGTCTTGGACGGACAAGCTGAGGGGCAAGGCTGGTTTGACGTTTTCCAGCGCCTCAAGGACTTCGCAGGTGTACCCTGGACAGAACCTGTGTGGTTCATGCCTGTTCGACCGCTACCTTTTCCTAGCGATCAAGTTCTCCAACTCATCGCTCAAGGCCTTCACGCCGAGTGGGCAGCGCGCGGCCGCACGGAAACCCTGGGGCACTTGAATCAACACCTCGTGCTTCTCAACGGGGAGGAGTTCAGTTACTACGGCGATGATGAGGACGATAACAGGGCTGTCCCGGACTGGAAGGATCTCGTGGACAAGCCGCATCCTTATGAAGAGAGCGAGCGGCGAATCCAGCAGTTGATCGGAGGCACGCTCGACGAGCTCCTTCTCGCGGATTGGACGAATGGTGTGGCTTTGGCCGCGCACACCAGGGCTTTGGGCACTTTTCTTGAAGAGTCCGCACGGGACCGGTTGAACAAGGGCCGATCCAGACAGCTCTATGACAATAGGCTTCTGGTCGCCACTGTGCGCCGATTCATCCCGCGGCTCCTGGTTTGGCGCAGCCGGCCGCACCCCGCGCACCCGCCGCTGAATAGCCGCGCGGGAGTACTGCCTACCCGCGCACGGGAAGCGCTCACTTCCAATAGCCGTCTGTACGATGACCTCATGCTCTGGGGCCTCGCGGTCATGCTGGACCCGGTGATTCACGACACCCGCAAGATCGTTGGAGGCTCGCCCGTCGACTCGACCTACCACGTCTGGCCGGGCGGCTACCCCAGTTCCATCCTGCACCACCTGATCGGCACCGAGCAGGAGCCGGGCATGCTGATCGGGCTTGAGGAAGTGAATGAGCGAGGTGAGAAGACGGGAAGCCCCATCCACGAGGCCGAGGTAGAATCCCTGGTGGCTGATCTCGCGGCCCGCGATGAGTCCTATTGGCTCGCGCGCGGGTTTCGCCCGCCCGAAAAGGTGGCCACCGCTCACCTATTGGGAATCCTGACCCGAGCCTGGTCGACATCGGAGCGCCCGCTGCGAGACCCCGCTTTCTTTGCGGCGTGGCCGTCAGAGAATCTCATGCCTGGCAGCCATATTGAGTTTAGAGATCGCTATCCGGACTTCATTTCCCTGCACCCCGACCCGCGCGCGTTTTTCCTGGAAGTCTTCTTCACCTGGCCGAACTTCAATCGCCTGTTCCCAAACCTGAAAACAAAGGCGGCTGCCCTGCGCGCCCGCCTCGCTCCTGTCCGCCGGGCGCCGGCGGCATCGAGCGCTCCAGATCCCGAGTCATTTGCCCGCGAATGGCTGGAGTCCTTTCGCACGCTCGTGCGCACGCAAGACGCAGGATGGGCATTTGACTACATTTTCCTGTGGCTCAAGCATTTTGCAGGCGTGACCTGGAGGACCCCCTGGGTGGACCTGTACGAACCGGGGCCTCAGGTCCCCGATCCCCACGATCTCGTCTTCAAACTCATTGGGGACGGGTTGCGCGATGAATGGGAGAGAGCGGGCATGGCGGATGAAAAGGGACACATCAATCAGCACCTCGTACTGTTGAACGAGACTGAATTCGGCTTCCCCGGCGATGAAGCCGGAGATCCCAGGGATCTGCCAGATTGGAAGAGCATCGCAGATCAGCCCCATCCTTATGAGGAAAGCGAGCGTCGGCTCCAGCTGCTGATCGGAGGCACGCTCGACGAGCTCCTTCTCGCGGATTGGACGAATGGCGTGGCTTTGACCGCGCACACGAGGTCTTTGGGCACTTTTCTTGAGGATTCCGCGCGGGACCATCTGAACTTGGGCCCAACCACACAGCTCTATGACAATAGGCTTCTGGTCGCCACGGTGCGCCGATTCATCCCGCGGCTCCTGGTTTGGCGCAGCCGGCCGCACCCCGCGCACCCGCCGCTGAACGGCGGCGCCGGAGACCTGCCGCCCGCCGTACGTCAAGCCATCAAAACGAACAGCCGCTTGTATGACGACCTCATGCTCTGGGGCCTCGCGGTCATGCTGGACCCGGTGATTCACGACACCCGCAAGATCGTTGGAGGCTCCCTCGTCGACACGACTGCCCACATCTGGCCGGAGGGCTATCCCCGTTCCATCTTGCACCACCTAATCGGCACCGAGCAGGAGCCGGGCATGCTGATCGGGCTCGAGGAAGTGAACGAGAGCGGCGTGAAGACGGGCAGACGGATTCACCGCGTCGAGGTGGAGTCCCTGCTGGCTGAACTCGTGGCCCGGGATGAATCCTACTGGATCACGCGCGGGTTTCGCCCGCCCGACAGGGTGGCCACCATGAACCTGTCGGGGATCCTGGCCCTGGCCCAGAGGACATCGGAGCGCCCCCTGCGAGACCCCGCTTTCTTTGCGGCGTGGCCGTCGGAGAATCTCATGCCTGGCAGCCATATTGAGTTTAAAGATCGGTATTCGGACTTCGATCAGTTGCACCCCGACCCGCGCGCGTTTTTCCTCGAGGTTTTCCTGACCTGGCCCGACTTCATGCAATTGTTTCCGAACTTGAAAGTCAAGGCGGATGCCCTCCGCGCCCGCCTCGCCCCTGTGCGGCCTGACGGGCGCTTGGCCGTGCCCGCCTTCCTGCAAACCGTGTTCCCCGGCAAGAGCCCGGCAAGCCTTCGGAGCGCGTTCCGGAACCCCGGGCTCAACTCCCGAGACCGCGAGGTCTTGCTCCTTACACTGGCTCACCATGCAGCCACGGGCCGGTGGCCGACTCGTCAGGCCGTGGCGAGCCGGGTGAGGCTGACCCCCAACGGTGTCGACCGGATCCTCTTCAAACTCAACGCGCTTCTCCACGCGGATCCGAGAGCGCCTTCGTTCAGCCGGGGACCCGCCCCTGCCGCGACAGCGGCCGAACTTCGGCTGGCTGAGAAATTCCGATCGGATCTCATCTCGTTTTTCGGAAAACCCCAGCTTCTCACGCCCCTGGCTGAGGAAGCGGCGGCGCATCCTGCGATCGAAGAGTACCTCGGGACCGTGCTTCCCGGCGCAAGCGCCCGCGACATGAGAATCGTCTACCGGCTGCTCGCCCGCTCCCCGACGGCGAGGAAGCTGTTCGTGCTTTACCTCGCGCACGCGTATCGCTTCGGCCGCGTGCCCAGCCAGCATCAAGCCGCGCGCCGGCTTTC
>CAZPNG010000260.1:0-6491 GCA_964587845.1 uncultured bacterium
GTAAAAAACAAAGTGGCGGCCCCGTTCAAGCAAGCCGAGTTCGACATCCTTTTTGACGAGGGCATCTCGCGCTCCTCGACCGTGATCGACACGGCCGTCGATCTCGGGGTGATTGAAAAGTCCGGCACCTGGCTTTCCTACAAATCGGCCCGCCTGGGCCAGGGGCGGGACAGCGCGCGGCTTTTCCTCAAGGAAAACCCCAGCCTCCTGGCCGAGATCGAAAGCCACGTGCGCGCCAAGCTGCTCGTGCAGGGGCCAGCCGTCCCGGCGCCGGCGGCAAGCGAGTAAGGCTCTCAAGTCTCGAGCCTTCCGGCTCGCTCCTCGCCGGCGGTCCCACAGGCGCCCATGAGCCCCCTCAGCGCGGTACTTGTCTCCACCCCCCTCCCCGCCACACGCCTGCGGCCGCTCGGGAGACGCCCGTGAAGACGGACGCTCTGCGGCAATCCTTTCTGGATTTCTTTTCCTCCTTCAACCACCGGATCGTGCCAAGCGATTCGCTTGTCCCCGCTCGAGACCCCACGTTGCTCTTCACGGGCGCAGGCATGAACCAGTTCAAAGACTATTTCCTGGGCGCCAAGCGCGACATCAAGCGCGCCGCCAGCTCGCAGAAGTGTCTGCGCACGGGAGACTTGGACGTCGTAGGCCGCACGGCCTATCACCATTCTTTCTTTGAGATGCTGGGGAACTTCTCGTTCGGCGATTACTTCAAGCGGGAGGCAATCCGCTGGGCCTGGGAGTTTCTGACGGGCACGTTACTGATCCGTCCCGAGAGGCTGCAGGTGAGCGTGCACCAGGAGGACGACGAGGCCTTCGGCATCTGGGAGAAAGACATCAAGCTGCCGCGCGCTATGATTCATCGGTTGGGCGATGAGAGCAATTTTTGGCCCGCGAATGCACGCCAGGATGGGCCCAACGGGCCCTGCGGCCCTTGCTCGGAGATCTTTTTTGACCAGGGCGCCAAAACCGGGTGCGGGAAGCCGGCCTGTGGCGTCTCCTGCGACTGCGGCCGCTTTGCCGAAATCTGGAACCTGGTGTTCACGCAGTTTGACCGCCGCGAAGGCGGCGTGCTCGCGCCGCTGGCCGCGAAGAACATCGACACCGGCATGGGCCTGGAGCGCCTGGCTTGCGTCATGCAGGGCAAGCGCTCGAACTTTGAGATCGACATTCTCGAGCCGCTGGTGTCCTGGGTCCTCACGACCACGGGCGTCGGGGAACGCGGCCGACCCGATGCCAACGCTATTGCGGATCACGCGCGCGCCGCGGCCTTTGCGGTCGCGGACGGCGTGCATCCTTCCAACGAGCGGCGCGGCTACGTGGTGCGTAAACTGATCCGCCGGGCGGTGTGGCGCGCCTGGGCGCTCGGCACCCGCAAACCCATTCTGCACCCAATGGTCAGCTTGGTTTGCGAGCTCATGAAGCAGCCTTACCCCGAGCTTGCCGGCGTAGCCAAGGAGGTCGCTTCAGCCATCCGGCATGAGGAAGAGCGCTTTCTGGAGACCCTGGAAGGGGGCCTGGAACGCCTGGGGCGGATCTTTAAGAAGGTGCGCGAGGCAAAAGCCAAAACCCTGCCCGGGGACGACATGTTCCTGTTGTATGACACCTTCGGTTTTCCGGATGAGCTCACCCGCCAACTGGCCGCACAAGAGGGGCTCACGGTGGACACGGCGGGTTTTGAGCGCCTCATGGAAGAGCAGAGGCGCAAGGCCAAAGAGGCGAGTTTCTCGGAGGCGGCGATCTTCGTGAAGGGCACGGAGAACCCCTTTGAGGGGGTCCCGAAGACAAAGTTTCTCGGGCATCAAGCCCTGGAGGCGCAAGCGCGCGTGCTCAAGGTCGTCGATCGAGGCGTGGAGGCGGTCTGGGTCGCACTCGATCAAACCCCGTTTTATGCTGAGGGAGGCGGCCAGGTGGGGGACACGGGAAGTTTTGAAGCTCTGGGGCTGGAGGCCCGGGTGTTGGACACTCAACAGGCAGGCGGCGTCACTGTGCACCACGTGCGCGTGGCCAAGGGCCGCATCTGCGAGGGCGCAAGCCTGCTGGCGCGGGTGGACCGCGACCCGCGCGAAGCCACGATGCGTAATCATACCGCGACCCACCTTCTACAGGCGGCCTTGCGCACCCTGATGGGCACTCAGGTGCGGCAGCTCGGCTCGCTCGTGAACGCAGAAAAGCTGCGTTTTGACTTCTCGTTTCCACGCGCCCTGACGCGCGAGGAGATCCTGGCTGTGGAGGGGTTCGTGAACCGTGAAATCCTGGCCAATCATTCGGTCGAGAAGCTCGAAAAGCCGATTGAGGAGGCGCGCCGCGAGGGGGCGCTCTCGTTTTTCGGGGAGAAATACGGGGATCACGTGCGCGTGGTGAGCGTCTCGGAGGTTTCCAAGGAGCTCTGCGGCGGCACCCATGTGCGCGCCACGGGGGACATAGGCTCCTTCCTCATCGTGAGCGAGTCGTCTGTGGCGAGCGGCACGCGCCGCATTGAGGCGATCACGGGGCATGCGGTCCTGAGTCGATTGCGCGACATGGACCAAAAGCTCGTTAAGCTGGGTGCTCTCTTGAAGACCTCGCAGGAAAATCTCGTGACACGTGCCGAGCAAGTCCTGAAAGCCCGCAAGCAGGCGGCGAGTGAGTCTGAAACGTCGGGTGCCCTACCTTCTGTCGAGGACGTCCTGGCTCTGCGGCGCCCTGCCGGCGCCTGTGAGCTCGCTGTCGCCAAGCTCCAGGGAGCCGGAGAGCGGGAGTTGAGGGTCCTTTGGGACCGGCTCAAGGCCGCGGCCGAGCGCACGGTCGTGTTTCTGGCCTCCGAGAGGGAAGACCGGATTCATTTGCTGTGCGGTGTCACCCAAGACCTGGGGGGCCAAGGCCTGCACGCAGGCCGGCTGGTTCAAGCCGTCGCCAAGAAGCTGGGGGGCTCCGGCGGCGGGCGGGCGGACCTGGCTCAAGGCGGAGGCACAGATCGACAGGCGTTGGACAAGGTGTTGGCTGAGCTGCCGGGGCTCGTGCGAGACGACGCGGCGGCTCGGAAGGAGTAAGGCGTGCAAGTCATCCAGTGGGACAAAGACCAAGCCAAGAAGATCACGCGCTCCATTGAGACCGTGCTCAAGCCGGAGCTGCGCGCCAAGGTGGGCCGTATCCTGCGCGAGGTGCAGCTCAAAGGGGACCTGGCCGTCCACAAGCTGACGCGCGAGTTCGACGGCGTGGACATTTCGCAGAAACGGCTTGCCGTCACCGAGGGCGACATCAACCGCGCCTTCGAGCAGGTGTCGATCGACTTTGTGCCGATCCTCAAGCAAATTCAGCAGAACGCCATTCCGTATTATGAGAAAGACATGGCTGCATCCTACCGCGTGGGGGGCCGTGACAAGGTGGTGCTTGAGAAACTCGTGCGCCCGCTCGAGCGCGTCGGCGTCTACATCCCCGGCGGCCAGGCGCCGCTTGTCTCCACCGTGTACATGACGGTGATCCCCGCCAAGGTGGCGGGCGTCAAGGAGATCGTGATTGCCACCCCGCCCAACCGCGAGACGGGGGACGTGAATCCGCACCTTTTGGTCGTGGCGAGCCTCTTGGGCGTCAAAGAGATTTACCGCGTCGGCGGCGCGCAGGCCATCGCGGCCATGGCTTACGGCACCAAGACCATCCGCAAGGTGGACAAAATCGTGGGTCCCGGCAATCCCTACGTCACGGAGGCCAAGCGCCAAGTCTACGGTTTCGTGGACATCGACATGGTGGCGGGCCCCAGTGAGGTACTGATCCTCGCCGACGAACACGCCGACCCGGACTTCATCACCTGTGATCTTCTGGCCCAGACCGAGCACTTCGGAGGCACGGGCATTCTCATCACCCCCTCCACCCGCATCGTGGACCTGCTGCGCAAGCGCGTCGAGGAAGGGTTCATTGTACACGTCAAAAGCTTGGAGGAAGGTTGCGAGGTCGTCAATGACATCGCTCCGGAACACCTGGAAATCCTCACCGCTACGCCGCGCAAGTGGCTCGCGCACATCAGGCACGCGGGCGCGGTGTTTCTGGGGCCCAACTCGCCTGCGGTGATCGGCGACTACATTGCAGGCCCCTCCCACGTGCTTCCCACGGCGGGAACAGCCCGGTTTTTTTCGCCTCTCAGCACGCGCACTTTTCAGAAATCGATCCAGGTGATCTCGTACACCAAGGAAGCCCTGGCTCGGGTGCGCAAATCGGTCGAGCGGCTGACCGAGATCGAGGGCCTCGTGTTACACCGCATTTCTCTGGAGGCTCGTTTTGCAGACGGCCGCGACAAGAAAGGACCCACCCCATCATGAGTCCCAAACGCCAGGCAGACTTCAAGCGAAAGACCAAGGAAACGGCGATCGCGGTGCGGCTCGCGCTGGACGGCTCGGGGCACTCGTTGGTTTCGACCGGCATCCCGTTCCTCGACCACATGCTCGAGCTCTTCGCCAAGCACGGCCTTTTCGACGTGGAGGTGCGCGCCAAGGGAGACCTGCACATCGACATTCACCACGTGAACGAGGACGTTGCCATCGCGCTGGGCAAAGCGCTCGCGCAAGCTGTGGGCAACGGCGCGGGGATCCGCCGCTTTGCAGACGTGGCGGTGCCGCTGGATGAAGCGCGCAGCCGCGTGGTGCTGGATGTCAGCGCGCGCCCGTATTTCGTCTTCGAGGTGACGCCGGGCGTTCGGCTCTCAAAGTCCACGCAGGAGACCTTCCGGTCGCGCACGGCCTACGGCCTGGAGGACGCCAAGCATTTCCTGAGAAGCTTTGCCCAGAACGCAGGGTTGAACCTGCACGTCATCGTCGAGGCGGGCGAGGAGCCGCACCACGTTCTCGAGACCGTATTCAAAGCGCTGGCCAAGGCCCTCGACTGGGCCACCACGCGCGATGCGCGCGTGCGCGGCGTGCCGTCCACGAAGGGGCGCCTGTAGCCGGTGGTGCTGGTTGTCGACTACGGAATGGGCAATCTTCGCAGCGTGGCCAAGGCGCTCGAGTCCCTGGGGGCCTCGGTCCTCGTCTCGGATGACCCGGGCCAGGTTTGCAAAGCGGATCGCCTCGTCCTTCCCGGAGTAGGGGCCTTTGGGGATGCCGTCCGCGAGCTTGAGGCGCGCGGACTTCGCGAGCCGGTTTCCCGGCACCTTGCGGCCGCCAAGCCCTTTCTCGGCGTGTGCCTGGGATTGCAACTGCTCTTTGAGTCCAGCGAGGAAGCTCCCGGCTCAAAGGGGCTGGCCTTCTTCAAGGGGTCGGTGCGCCGCTTCCCGGCGGCGGAGTGCGCAACTTCGCGCTTGAAAGTGCCTCACATGGGGTGGAACCGGGTGCGGCAGGTCGTGGCCAGCCCGATCCTGGCCGGCATCGAGGACAAGAGCTTTTTTTATTTTGTGCACTCGTTTTACCCTGACCCGGCCGAGCACTCAATCGTGTTGGGAGAGACCGACTACGGGGTGACCTTCCCCGCCATCGTGGGCCGCGCCCCGGTGTTTGCGTGCCAGTTTCATCCGGAGAAGAGCCAGCGCGCGGGGCTACGCCTCTTGGCTAACTTTTTGAAGGAGTAAGGTGGTAGTGGAAATCATCCCGGCGATCGATCTCTTGGAAGGGCGCGTGGTGCGCCTGCGGCGAGGCGACTTCGAGCAAGTCACTTGGTACTCGGGCTCGGCCGCTGATTTTGCCAAGCGTTTCGAGAGCACGGGAGCGCGCATGCTCCACGTCGTGGATCTCGAGGGCGCGCGCGACGGGCACCCCAAGAACCTTGAGCAATTGAGAGACATTCGCAAGGCCGTGACCATTCCCATCGAGTTCGGGGGCGGCCTGCGAGACGACGAGGACATCCAGCATGCCCTGCAGATCGGCGTTGAGCGCGTCGTGCTGGGGACACGGGCCCTGGAACCGGAGTGGCTCGAGCGCCTCTTGGGGCGCTTTTCCAAGCAGATCGTGGTGAGCCTGGATGTGGTCGACAATGAGGTGCAGGTGCGGGGGTGGCGCGAGGCGAGCGGGCAGAGCGTCTACGCCGCCGCCAAGGAGCTCGACCGCCTGAAGGTCGAACGCTTGATCTACACCAACATCCGCCGCGACGGCATGCTGATGGGGCCCGATGTGGAGGGCCTGCGCGCGCTCTTGGGCTCGGTGTCCGCCCGCGTGATTCTCTCAGGGGGTGTCGAAGGCGAACGCGACATCGAGACGTTGTGCCGTATCCGCGACGCGCACTTTGAGGGCGTCATCGTGGGGCGTGCGCTCTACGACGGGACGCTCGACTTGGCGCGGGCGCTGGCACGGGTCCGCGGATCCTGAAGATGGGGGCCATACAGAGTTTCGGCGGGTTTCTGCAGGACTTGGTCATGAGCCGCGACTGGCGCATTTTGGCGGTGCTCCTGTGCGCCGGTGTGGTGGGGGTGCGCGTGTGGACCTTCTGGCCGGTGCGCACGGTCTTGGGGGCCCTGGACCGCAAGGCGGCCCACGCCGTCACGCGCCGCTACCAAGAACGTTCCGCCCCGGGATGGGCGCTCATCGTGGCCTCGG
>CAZPNG010000261.1:0-3197 GCA_964587845.1 uncultured bacterium
CGTCCGGACCGAGCTTTCCGGCATGTGATTCAAAGGCGCGAGAAGCACGTCGTTCACATGCGGGGGAGGACGATTAAGTTTTTCCCGCCGTCGCACTTCGCGGGAAAGGTGGACATGATGACTCCCACTGAAAAACTCACCACCTGGGAGCCCTTTGACTTTCTGGCATTTGTGGATCGTGCCAATCCCGCGCGCTATCTCATTTTCGTTTTCTCGCAGGAAGGTGTGTTCGAACTCGCCGCGGGCGGGATCCCTCAGCGTGTTCCCGTGAGCGCCGAAGGCTACCTCGTTTTCGGCCGGGATCTGGACAAAGTGCCTGCTTTGCGGGACTTCATGCCATACCAAACGAGGGCGCACGGCAGATCTCGGCCGAGAACGGTGATGCCTCCGGTCGATTGGGACGCGCTGGACAGGCAGTTTTCGAACCCGGCAGCGCAGGATGCGTTTGTTCTCGAACAGTTTGCCCGGTCGAAAGAACCGCGAACCAATCTGATGTGGGTGGGTGGCCGCGCCGTCCGAATCCCCAACGTGGCATACTCGACAGGCTGGAAGTCTCTCGAGGGCGTCCTTCGCTTCGAGCGGGGTCCTCGTCCGGAGGACCCCATTGCGCTGGTCGAAGCCGAGCGCGGGCAGGACGGCCAATGGGTTCCATTCCGATACCCGGACGGCCGGCTTCACTATTTGTTTGTCCTTCCACAGAAGGAAATCCTCAAATTCTTCAGCTCCCTTCAGGTCGACCCTGCCCGGCCGGAAATGGCGGCTGAGCCACTGGCGCCGCTTCTCGAGGTGCGGTCCTCGAAGAGCGTGTTTTCTGTTTATCAGGCGCCTGAACTTCTGACCTTTTTCTTGACTGCGCTGGCACGGCACGGCCGTTTCAGAGTTCATTCTCTGGCTCCGGAGCGCGAGGTGCATCCGACGGTCCGCATCAATCTCGGCACGGGTTTCGGCCGGCAGCTCACTCGGATTGTGCTGGGCAGAGATTTTCAAGGAGCCGTGGCCTATCTCACGCAAAGCATTCTCCCCTTGAGCCGAGGCGTGAGCACGGCCCGGATTTACCGAGCTCAGCGGGGGCAGGTGAATGAGCACGGCGACTGGGTAGGTCGCGGGGGGCGGGTGGTCGCACGCGCCAAGGACACCTTGCACCTCACGCAGGCCGGCGAACTTCTCGGCCAGGACGGCGCCCCGATTGACGTTGCACCGCTTGAGCTCGTGACGGGCATTGCAGTCCTCGGCGACCGCTCGATGCGCCTGGATGCTGTGAAAAGTTCCCAAGGTGAAGTACTTTTGCGCGGAAACTATTTGTACCTGCCGCTGCTCCGGGACTTATTTCTGAACTCAACAAGACAGCTTCCGGAGCTTGGGTTGCGGTTCACGCGCGGTTTTGAAGGCCTGCCTTCGGCGCTCCCCCCCGCGGCAGCGGACGGCTCCGATCTCTCATACCTTCGCGAGACAGCGTCCCGCATGACCTACGATGTCTTCCCGGGCCAGCCTCCTATCTGGTTTCTTGATTCCGCGCGCCAAGTCTGGCAGAAGCGGCCTTCCATGGTCATACAGCCGGGCGGACCTCAGGCGTTTGACGATGCGTCCTTCCAACTTTCCGTCTTCCCGCAAGGCACTAAACCGTTCCGCCTCAGCGCTGCCCGCGCCACCGTGAAGGATTACCTCGCGCCCCGCCGCGCGCCCGCCCGCTCATCGAGGCGCCGGCAGTTTCGGTCGTCGAACGAGCTGCGCGCCACGCGCCTCACGGAACCCGATCCCACGCGGGAGCTCACGTGGGAGAAGGAAGTGCGCCTCCGCGTGCCGCTCGGCACGGTTCTCGAGAGGAGAGCCAAGGATGGAACGGTGGTCTGGGCCACGGTGCCCACGCTGGTTGGAGCGGTCGAAGTGGTTCTTAGCGATCGACCCAACACCTACAGCATTCATTTCGATGGGATGCGGATCGATCGAGCGGTCAGTCCGAGCGGAGCGAGGCTTGATCGGGCGGGCTTTTCCTGGAACGAATTGAGCAAGTCTCTGCGCTTGGATCGACTTTACCTTCATCACGACGCGCAACGTTTCGGCATGGGGTTTGCACTCTTCCAATGGCTTGCGGCCCATGCCAGGTGGGAGCGCTTATCGAAGATCACAACCACTGCGATCCGCAATCCCAATGTGGTCCGCGCACTCCCGCGGGTTCTCGAACCCCGCTCTGTGGAGGTCAGGATTTTTGAGCCGACTGACGGCCGCGCCGGATGGGCGCGGGTTTCCAAGGGTGACTTTCTGCGTCAGATGGGAGTCATCCACGTGCTCGACGATGCGGGCCAGGATCATGAGATTCGCATCGATGCCGGCGGCAGAATGCACCTGGACGCCTGGCTCAAGCGCCGGCGCATTGTCCGCCGCGACGGAGGCATGAGTCTGCAGGTGCTCGATCGCACGCGCCGCGATGAGCGCACGGGCAAGCCCTGGTCGTATCGAGTTGTATTTGACAAACCGGTCGCGCTGAGCGGCCGCCCCCGGAGCTTCCGCGCTTCTTCCGGCCGCGCGGGCCATTACCTGGGCCGGTTCCCTGCGATCCGCAGGTTCTTGAGGAATGTCTCCGAGCTGCACACGCCGGAGCGGCGGCAGACGATCTTGGGTGTGGCGGAGGCGCTCCTGGAGCGTCTGGAGGAGCCACGCCGCAGGCTTTACCTGGAAACGTATCGGATGGTGGAGCAACTCGACGGCGGCAGGCATCTTTCCAACGAAGAAATCACGCTCCTCTTGCCGCTTATTTTCGACGGCTTGCGCGCGGGCCGGCCTCAGGGTGAGGTGCGTGAGGCGGCCCTGGAGAGCGCGCGCGGGATGCTGCCCGAGGAGGAGCGCGTTCCCACGCTGCGCCGCGTGGGCCTTGAAGCCGCCGTCTGGGGCGAGCTCTTCGGCGACCGGCCCGAGCCGGCTGAGATCACCCGACGCTACCGCGACCTTGAGACGACGCTTCTTTTGGGCTATTTGCCGGACCTGGACGATGACGCGATTCGGCCCGAGCACTGGTTCGGCCGCGACAACGTGCCGCAGGTGCCGGCCCGGGAAGGCAACCTCGAGATCCGCACCCGCGCGCTTCGGTCCGGCTCGGCGCAGGAGTATCTTCTGAACCGGCTCCCCGACGAGTTCGAGTTCCTCCGGTCACTTTCCTATTACCGTTCTCACGTGAGTGTCGAGGCGCCCGACCTTCTCGG
>CAZPNG010000262.1:0-5057 GCA_964587845.1 uncultured bacterium
CGGCTCGAGTCTTAAGCCCCGCCAGCCGCCGGTTGATTCGGCCGTCAAGCTCACCGTCCCGCAGAAGGCCCACGAGCGTATCGAAACGCGGAGGGTCGGTTTCGGCCCACTGCGTGAGAAGTTGATGCGCTGCCCTGAGAAATCCCTGCCGCCCCCCCCAGTACTGCTGCCGCGCCAGATCGTAAAACATGCTTCGCGCGGACGGCTCCCCGCCGTGTGCCACGAGCAACTCCACAAGCCGGCCGAGATCCAGCGTCGTGAGGGGAGCAGCCGCCGCCGGCGCGCGGCGCGCGGCGCGAAGAGCCGCCAGCGTCTCAACCAGTTCGGAAAGCGCCCGCGCGGCGGGCGGGAAAATGCGCTGCACGTGCCGGAGCTTGCGGTAAGCCACCTCCAGCTCATGGCGCGACTTGGTGTCGGCAAACCTTTGCAGGGCCATTGAGGCGGTTCTCAAACTCCAAGTGGCCTTCGACGGCGCGTCCAGAGTCCGGTGCGCGCCGGAGGACTCCCGTGCCCTGGCCTCCAGAGCGTCCGCAAGGCGCCGCAGCTTTTCAGCGTCGACCGTGAGCGCCACATGGGCTTGCTTATCCGCGCGAAGCCCGATGACATACGAAATCAACCGTTCCCACACCGGTCTCGCGGCCCACCCCATGTCGTCATATAGAAAGCTGTAGAGCCTCACCGCGGCGTCCTCCCACTGTTGGGCCGGGCCGTCGACCAGGGTCACATCCGAGGGGGGCGAGCGAACCGGATAGGCGCCATCAATGAGGGAGAGCCCGGCATCCCCCTCGAGCGAGTCCGCCCGCGTGCCGTCCTCGCGCACGCGGTCCGCGAGGAACTCCTGCTCGATCACAGCCCGGGCAAGGCCGGGCTCGCGCACGCGACTGCCGAGGCGAAACCTGATGAAGCGCCCCACCCGACCCTGAATCGGGCCGAAAACGCGCTGCATCTGCCGCTGATCGGAGGCAGAGTGCCCTTCAGCGTTGAAGGCGAGTCGCAGCACGGTGAGGGTGTCATCGAGGGCCTCCGCGCGCCGGTAGAGGTCGCCCCAGCTCCTGCCGAAGCCGAGGGGCGCGGCCTCGATCGGGTCGAGGACCCCCTCGAGCTGGGTCCTCGCGCCGGCACGAAGGGTTTGATCAAACGGCAGCCATTCGGCAAGGCTGCTCTTCAAGTGTTCATGAGCCGAGCGCGCAGTCACGCCGAACTCAGCGTAGGCGTCCCGCAGCTCGCGCGGACCCGTGAGGATGCGGTGCACGATGCCGCCGGCTCCGAGGGCAACGAGAAGCACCGAGTAGGCGTTGCCAAAGCCGACACTCAGGGCGGGATACAGAAGATCCGTGAGGCGCAGACCCCAGAGGCCGAGCCCCCCCACCCCAAGAGCGAGGCCATAGCTGATCGCTTCCAGTGCCCCAAACGGAAACGAGTTTAGAAACTCTCCCGCCGCGCGCGCGACCGACTGACGCCCGGCGGCCAGCGCCCCCACCTCCGGGGACTTGGCAGCCGACCCGCTTTCAGCGGGTACCCCGGCTGCCGGCGCGCGGCGGGCCCGGCCGTCCCATGCCAACTCAGAATCGTGCTGTGCGGGGGAAACGCGCACTGCGCTCTGGCGCCGGGCATGCCGGGCCGCGAGCAGCGCAAGGTCGATCTCCGTCAAGCCCCAGAGACCGCGGGTCGCCTCGCGAAATCCCGGCAGATTGCGCCACGCTTGGGACTGCAACCGCCTGGCAGACTCACGCGCAGGCTCGCGCGGCGCAATCAAGCCCTCGGAGAGCGCGCGACGCAGCAAACGCCGCGTCAGGGCCGCAAAGGCGTACCGCTCGAGGCGCTGTTTCCATTTTGGCGATTTCGTGTTCAACGAAAGGTCGAGACGCCCCGAAAAATCCACCGAGTATCCGCTGTGATTATGGGTTCTATCGTGCCTTCGCCCGAGCAGCCGATAGCTGAGAATCTGAAGATCATTCCACGGAAACTCCGGATCTTGTGCCGCGCGCGGCCCCCGCACAAAGAAGCGCGGGATATCTGCGATGGCGCCACCCCCGGCAACGTACCAGGGTTCCCTGCCCTGCAACTTTGCGAGGTCGCTCTCGCCCGCGGTGGCAGTGCGGTTCCAGACGAATCCGAAGCCGGCCAGCACGGCCGTAGAAACCGCCCCGTCCCATGCTTGCGATTCACTTGATGGGGGCAGCTTCCAGCGCGCTGAAAAACCCCTTTCTCCCAGGATGGCCCACCCCTCTATTAGCGTGTCGCGCACGAAGTCAAGGTACTGTGTTCCCATCCCCAAGACGCGCTGCGTCACATTGTGTTCCACCTCATGGGCGGCGGACTCGAGCAAATCGGAAAGCGAGCGCCCGCGGTGGAGGCTGGCACTGAACCGAAAACCGGCATCCGTTCTATCCGCAGCACCTGCCGCCAGGGTTTGGCTGTAGCGCACCGACGTGCCGGAAAAAATGTGTCTCAAAATGACCCTCACATCCTCGGGGCTCATCAAAACGCCTTCGAGGGCAGGGTCCGAAAGGTTTTCCTCACGGGGCGCAATCGGGTGCAAGATGAGCATGCTCACCAGAATGGGAATCAGGCGGTGGCGGTGAAGCAGCTTGTCATCAACCTTGAGTCCTTCCCGAGCGCCCTCCACATAGTCTCCCAAGACTCCCTGGGCAGGCGCGCTCAGGGCGCTCAGCCGCCGGGCGAAATCCCGGCTCTCCACAGACCCCGGCTGCGCCAACGCCAAGTCCAGAACGCCCGCCAGCACCTGTAAGCTCCCGAGGGGGAAGGCAGACGCGGCTTCTTGGACTGCCGCCTGAAGTTCGGAGGCTTCCTCGGACCCGCGCAGCTCGGCATCCGATAGAGCGAGCGCAATCACATCGCAAAGGAGCTTTCCAAAATAATGCCAATCCAGATTTGTTTCTCTGAGTTTGCTTGCCAGCACCTTGTAAATCCCAAGGCCTCGCTTGCGAATCCTCTGAAGCTTCTTCAGACGAGCGTCGAGCGCCGTCGCGTCATCTTCCGTGCCGGAGTTAACGTCCCTCTCAAGCCGCCGCAAATACACGTCAAGCCCCACAGCAAAATCCACGGCCCGTAGCCCCGCGCTCGGCGCCGAGACAGACTCAAGGGCCGGCGCCACCGCGGCCGCGCGGCGCAGCCCCTCAATGAGTTCCCCGAAGGACTGCTGACGACGCGCGGGATCGATGTCGAAGGATTTCTCAATCGCGGAGGCGATTGCTGGATTCCTTTCCAGCTCGGATTGCTCAAAAGACTGCTGCAGCACCATCCCGAACCGTTTGATGTCCATCGGAATATCGCTCGCATGAGGGGGCGCCCCGGGCACGGAGCGTTGCGTGAGGCCGAAATCCACCAGGAGAACCTCGCCCGCGTCGTTGAAAAGAAGGTTTTCCGCCTTCAAATCCAGCGATTCAAATCCCGCGCGATGAATCGCAGCCGCCGCTCGCGCCAGCTTGATGAGGATGCCGAGCCTCTGCGGAACAGAAAGCCGGCGGAACGGGGGGTGATCCAGTTTTTTAGCTCCCTCGATCGTGCTCATGTCGTAATAGGGACGCCCATCGTGCGTGAAACCGGACCCGTAATATTTCGGAATGCCTTCGACGCCCCTCTCCTTATTGAGTTCCTCAAGGACACCGGCCTCTGCGGACTGCGGGATGGAAGAGTTCATCACCTTGCGCACGCGCCCCGCCATCTTCACCTCTGCATCTGGGTCTTCCCATTCCACCCGGTAGACTCTCCCAAACGCGCCCCAGCCGAAGCTCTTCCAGGTTCGGATGAGTTTCCCCGAAAGGTCGTACTCGTCCAGGTATCCCGGCCTCTTTTCGTTCACGACCTGACCCCGGACGTCTCCTCTCTTACGCGACGGCTTCGTCAGCAACATCTCTTCCGCAACCGTCGCCACCACCGCAGCCCGGCGAGCGGCGGCGCGGGGATGGCCCGTGACGCGAACCGAGCGCCCGTAGAATGTTCGATAATGCCCATGTCCCTCTGACCTGCGCACCCTCGGGACTACACCGTCGATCCACTCGATCTCCCAGGCGTGGCCTTCGGCGTCGTGAAATCGCCCCTCGGGTCTGTACTCCAGGCGGTGCCCACGGGCTTCGTCATCAAAGAACCCAAGCTCGCCGATACTCGCTGCAAAGTCCTCCCGGCTTACCGTGCCTATCCCGACGATCTCAAGGGTGATGCCCTCCGGCTCCAAGACCTGCAGCATGACGCGCACCAGGTTCGGATTCGTGGTCTCATTGATCCCGAAGTCTCGAATGCCGCGCTCGTGCGCGTGGGCAGCCAGGAATCGCGCAACGGCCAGGCCGACACCCTGCCCTTGGCGGCCGGGCAGAATGTGAATTTCTCCGATCGTGAGTCTGCGCCCGGGTTCCTCGAACACTTGCAGCGGAAAGCCGGCCAGCGGTTTTGCAGCACTCTGATCCATCCGCTCGCCTCTGTGCCATACCTCGTAGGAGCCCGCCTGTTCGCGAATGAGTTCAATCGCTTGCTCACCCGTCCCGATCGTGGCCCACACAATCTCGCCGCGCGCATCGAGCCGCTCAATGGAATCGCCGAGGGCCACCTCCTGCGCCCACTGGCCTTGAATCTCCGCGAGCCGGTCCGCAAGCGCCCCGGGTCGGCTCGCCGCCGGCGCGCGGCGGGTTGCCTCGGGCCGGTGGCGATCTCCCCTGATCTTATGTACAGCAAGTCTCTTCAGCACTCCCAGGTTGCGAATCGGAACCAGAAACAAAATGGCCGCCACGTAGCTGCTCGCCTTCCTGTGTGCATCTTCATCATGCGCAGTTGTCAACACATTCATCCAGTACTTCCGGTCCCTCAACTTCCTCAAAACCGCAGCCACGTCGTGTAGGTATTGCCGCAAGGAAACATTCGTGCCCCTTAGGACATACGTCGATGCGTCAATGCCGTGACGCTGTGCATAATAAGTAATCCACCCATCGAGCCCTTCCTCATTCATTCCCCACAGCTGCTGCTCATATGCTTGCGCCATAAACTCCTGTTCAAATACCTGCGAGATGGCGGCGTCCTCTGGAGTCAATCTATTGCGGCCC
>CAZPNG010000263.1:0-5707 GCA_964587845.1 uncultured bacterium
CGGACGGCGGCCGAGGCAAGCGACGCCGATTTGGTGCGCGCGTTTCAGGCGGGAGACGAAAAGGCATTTGACCACTTGGTGAGGCGGCACATGGAGAAAGCGGTACAGATCGCTTACACGGCGGTGGGGAATTACGAGGACGCCAAGGACGTCTCGCAGGAAGCGTTTGTCAAGGCGCACCGCGCGCTCAAGGGCTTCCAGATGCGCTCGGCCTTCTCGACGTGGCTCTATCGCATCCTCATGAATGCCGCCAAAGACGCCCTGCGCCGCCGGCGGTGGAACAGGTTTCTCTCCTGGAAAGACCCGGAGCGCATGGAAGCCTTTTTCGAGCAGGTGGCCGACCCGCGTGCAGACTCAAGCGCAGGGGCCCGCTGCCGGGAGATCGACCTGGCTCTCAGCCGCTCGATCGCGGCCCTGCCGTTCAAGCAACGGTGGATCTTTACCTTGAGATTTATCGAGGGACTGTCGATTCAAGAGATTGTCGCAGCCGTGGGCGTTGCCGAGGGGACCGTGAAGGCGACCCTGCACGCGGCCGGCCGGAAAGTGAAGCGCGATCTAAGCCCATTTCTAGGAGCCGAGGGGGGAGTTTCTCATGAGTCCCAATAGCGAAGAGTCCGACATCCCCAAGCTCCTGGCCGAGCGCAGACTCAAGCGGCCGCCCGAGGATGTCCTGAAAAATTACGTTGAGGAGGTCCGCCAAAAGATCGCCGCCGAGCCGGCCGGCCCGGGTTGGGGCGTGGCGGTGGGCCTGGCGGTCGCTTTGGCATTGGCGGCGGCCCTGGTCTGGAGTCTCGTCGCGGAACGCCGGGAGGTTCGCGTACCGGCCGAGGCCCCCGGCGTTTCGCAGGCCCTGCCGGGCACGAGGGATCAGGCGGTGCGAGCGGCACCGGAGACCGTTTCCGACGAGGTCCTCGAGAGTCTCGAGGACGACCTGTTTTTACTCGAGATGTTGGGGGAGGACCAGGGGCTCCTGGATGTGCCGGAGCGAATGGAAACGGATCTCGAAGTCTTCAGCGAAATTGGCTTGGCCGGCTGAAAGGGCATGATTGATGGAGTCCTTCTTTTTCGTGTTGGGAGCCGTCTTTGGATTTCTCGGCGTGGCGGCGGGCGCGTTCGGCGCGCATGCCTTGAAAGACCGCCTTTCACCGCACCAAGCCGCCGTCTTTGAACTGGCCGTCCGATACCAGATGGTCCACGCGCCCGTGCTTCTGCTCGTGGGGTCCGGCCTGCCGGTTTTCGCGGGGAATCTTGCGCGCGCGGCCGGATGGTTCTTTACGGCAGGGACCATCGTCTTTTCCGGCAGTCTCTACGCCCTCGCTCTTAGCGGCAAGCGCGCATGGGGCGCCGTCACGCCGCTTGGAGGGCTCGGGCTGCTCGCCGGATGGGCGTGCCTGGCTCTAGCTGCCCTGGGAGGGCTCGCATGATCGATCCCGACAAGGTCCACGCCTTGCTGACACAAACGTTTGCGGGCGCAGAGGTCACGGTTCAGGATCTGACGGGGGCGGGAGACCACTTTCAGGTCATCGTGGTTTCGGAGGCATTTCGGGGCAAGCCCCTTCTCGCGCAGCACAAGATGGTTCACGATGCCCTGGCCCCGTTGGCGGCCGATATTCACGCCCTCGCCATCCGCACCCTCGCGCCTGCGTGACACCCGGCCCCTGCGGGTTCGTGACACGGGGCTGCCGTCCCTCTATAATAGGAAGCAAAAGGAGATTGCCATGACCGATAGTGTGGAACGCATCAAGAAGGAGATTCAAGCCGACAAGGTCGTTGTCTTCATGAAGGGCACGCCTCAGGCGCCGCAGTGCGGGTTCTCGGCCAAGACGGTGGAGATTCTCAGGCGCGTGGGGAAACCCTTTCACGCCGTGGACATCCTGGCCAACCCCGACATCCGGGAGACGCTGCCGCAGATTTCCAACTGGCCCACGTTTCCCCAGGTTTTTGTGAAGGGCCAGCTCGTCGGGGGTTGCGACATCGTCACCGAGATGTTCGAGTCCGGCGAGCTTACCACGCTCATCGAAGAGGCGTTCAAGGGCTGACGGCGCCTCCAGATGACACGCCCGCCCCATCTTCGTTTCGTCGTCTGGGCGGCCCTACTTGCCTTGGCAATAGCTCCCTCGGCGTGGGCCGAGGCCGTGGCCGTCCGCTCCCTGCGTGTGGGCTTTGCGTCCACGCCTTCCTACGAGAGCCAGCGTGACTGGAAAGACAAGATCACGCGGCGCCTGGCCTACGCCTCCAAGATCTTCGAGACCCAATTTCGTCTGCGCTTCGAGCCGGCTCAATTTTCGGCCTGGCCCGTCGCGGAGGGCGAGCAGGAACTGAATTTCTTGATCGAGGACCTGCGCAGCCGTTTCCCGCTGGGCGCGGTGGACGTCGTCATCGGCCTGACGCGCCTTGAGGAGGCCGCCTCCGCCGCCCAGCTTCAAGACCTGCATGCGCTCGGCCGCTCGCGCCCGTTCTCGGGCTACCTGGTGCTGCGCACGCCTCCCGAAAAAATGTTGAAGATTCAGGAGGAGACTGTGCTGGCGCACGAGCTGGGCCACCTGTTCGGCGCCATCCACTCAAGCGACCCAGCTTCCATCATGTCGCCGGTGGTGGACCGCCAAATCCCGACGTCCTTCGACGCGGAGAACCGCGAGATCGTCCTGCAGACGCGCGACGTCGACTTCAAGCGCGGGACGGAGGCCTTCGATCAGAAGGCGATCCAGGTCCTCCTCGCTTCCTACCTCAAGCTCATGAACTACGACCAATCCTTCGAGTTCTATTGGGGGCTGGGGCACTTTTATGCCGCCCTGGGTCAGTTGGAGGACGCGATCCGCGTCTGGAAAGCGGCGGTGCCGCTCGATCCCAAGAACGCCCGGGTGCGTTACGACCTGGGCGCGGCCTACTTCAAGATGGGAAATCTTTCCGACGCGACGCGGGAGCTTTCGGCCGCCGTGTCCGGCTTCAGCCATGCAAGCGAGGAGCCCGACAAGGCCGACGCCTTGAAAATGTTGGGCGCGGTGTACTTCAAGCAGGAGAATTACCTGGCGGCGCACCATGCGTGGAGCCGCGCGGCCGCCATCCTGCCCAAGGACTTTGATCTCGAAGTGAACCTGATCGCGGTCAAGCTGCGCCGCGGCCAGGCGGATGAAGCCATCCGGGACTTCACGCGCGTCCTCAAGCGGGATCCCAAGAGCCCGAAAATCCTGAGCAATCTCGGCTTTGCTTACTTTCAAAAGGCGGACTATCCGAACGCGGCCACCTATCTCAAACGGGCCCTGGATGCGGCCGGAAGCCAGTCGGTGAGCGGCACGGTGACGGCGCTCGACGCCGCGCAGCCCTCCGAGCTCCACACGCGCCTGGGCTACGTGTATTTGAAGATGGGCGACCCGGCTGCGGCGCGCCAGCATTTCCAAGCAGCCTGCCAGGTCAACCCTTCAGTGGATTGCCACCAGACGCTGGGAGAGATGTCTTATGAGATGGGCGACTGGGACTCCGCCATCTCGGAGCTGTCGGGCGTGCTCATCGAGAAGCGCGACGATCCCGATGTGTACGGCATGCTGGGCGTGGCCCTGACCAAAAAGGGGGAGGTCGACAAGGCCCTGTCGGTTTTTCAGGAGGGCATCCTGCATGCGAAGGAGGACGCGGATGCCTCCCGGCTCCACGCCAACGTGGGCAACCTCTTTCTTCAGAGTCAGAAGGCGGAGCTTGCCCTGAAGGAGTTCCAGAAGGCCGTCGACAAAACCTGGGAGTATCCCGAGGGCCACTTCGGCCTGGCTCTCGCGTATCTGGGTTTGAGCCGTCCCCAGGATGCCCAGCAGGCGCTCAGGACCGTCCTGCAGCTTCAACCCGCTCATGAACAAGCCCGTGCGCTCCTGGCCCGCATCGAGGAGGCGCTGAAGGCTGAACGGGAGCAACAGCAACAACAGCAGCAGCAGGCGACGCAACAGGGCGTTTCCGTGGAGATGCATGGCACCGTGGTCGAGAAGTGATGAGGCGAAGTGCCTACTTCTTGCTTGCGTCCTGCCTTGCCCTGTCGGCCTGCGAGATCCGTCACCCTGAGGACCCCCCCGTGAAACTGACCCTCGCGGACCGCATCAGTCGGCGCACGCTCGCAAACGGCTTGCGGGTCGCGGTGCTTGAAGATCATACCCTTCCGCTCGCGACCACCCTGATCGCGTACGGCGTCGGGTCGGTCCACGAAGAAAAAGGCCGCACAGGCACTTCTCACTTCCTCGAGCACATGCTTTTCAAGGGCTCCGGGCGTTTCCCCAAGGGATCGATCGACCGCTTTGCCTACCGGGCCGGAGGCCGCATCAATGCGTTCACCACGGAGGACTACACGGGCTTTTGGTTCACGGTGAGCGCGGACGCCTGGCGGGAGGCGCTCGACATCGAAGCCGACCGCATGCGCCATGCCCTCCTGGATGAAAAGGAGTTTCAATCCGAAAAGCAGGTCGTTCTGGAGGAACTGGCCCGCCGGATGGATGAGCCGTGGGGCAAGCTCTGGCAGGAGCTCGACAAGGCGGCGTACGCCGCGCACCCTTACCGTAATCCGGTGATCGGCTGGGAAGAGGACTTGCGAGCCCTCAAGCGCGAGGAGCTGGCCGGATTCTACGACCGCTTTTACTGGCCGCGAAATGCGGTTCTGACCGTGGTGGGGGACGTCCTCGCGCCGGAGGTCTTCGCCTCCGCCGAGCAGGTGTTCGGGCCGATCGGCTCGGGGGGCGAGGCCATGGTGGACCCGGCCGCCGAGCCGCCCCGGCGCTCGCAGCAGACCTTCTCGTTTGACTCCGGCAAGGAAGTGACGCGCGTCGGCATGGTTTTTCGCACGGTCCCCGCGGGACGGCCCGAGGATTACGCGCTGGCAGTGATCTCCAACCTCGCCGGCCACGGCAAGAGCTCGCGCCTGTCCAAGCGGCTCTTCGAGCAGGAGAAGCTGGTGGCAGAGGGCGGCGTGCAGGTGTGGAACGACACGCGCCGGTACGACGGGCTGTTTTACCTTTTTCTGGAAACGGTCGAGGGGGTCGATCCCGAGCGGGCGGCTGAGGTGGCGTTGGAAGAACTCGAGCGGCTGGCGCGCGAGCCGGTGTCTGAAGAGGAGCTTGCGCGCGCCCGCAACACGATCCTCGCGCAGTACCTGTTCGCCAATGAACATACCTATGATCTCGCCGCGGCCATCAGCCGCGGAGATCTTTACGGGCTGCCGGACTACCTGGATAGCTTCGTGGAGCGCGTGCAGCGCGTGCGGGCGCGCGACGTGAAGGCTGTGGCGCAGGCCGTATTCACGCGGGATAACCTGACGCTTGCCTACGCCCGGGGAACGGGTTCGGGGGCGGGCGAGGCGCCTCGCCGCAAGCCGACCGCATTCTATTCTGACTTGTCCCCTCCAAGCGCAGGTGAGTCCCTCGCGGCGCGCTTTGACCTGGGGCCGGTCCATGAGGCGCATCTGGAGAACGGCCTCACGCTGCTGGTGAAACCCCGCCGGGGGCTCCCGCTTGCGAACGTCCGGCTTCAACTCCTCAAAGGCGGGATGGCCTACGACCCGCCGGGCAGGTGCGGGCTCGGGCGCTTTGTCGGCGAGATGCTGGACGAGGGGACGGACAATCCCCGCGCCGGCCGCAAGCGATCACAGGAGGACATCGCTCAAGCCATCGAGTTTGTAGGAGGGTCCCTGGTGACGCACGGCGGGGGCGCGTTGGCCAAGGTCTTGTCCAAGGACCTT
>CAZPNG010000264.1:0-3673 GCA_964587845.1 uncultured bacterium
CTCCCCGTCGTCTCGATCTGGGAGACGGGATTGGGAGTTCGAATCACGCCCGCGAACAGAACCGAATTTGGTCCTCGCCCGGGGGAAGAGTCCTTAGCTGATTGGCAGACACGCGCGGCGCTGACAGGCCACCTCGGGCCCGGGGGAACGACCAGGTTTCCAGGGTGTGACTTCGTGCCGTACCGCAAGGGAATCGATTTGGAGCTTTCCGGCCGCCGCGTCGCCATCGAGAAACATGGCACCGTCCTGGAAGTGACGGTCGATGGAGCCACCTCCCGGCATGCCGCCGGGGACGTGATCAAGGTCGCAGGCCTCTTGGACGCAGAGGGAACTCAAATCCGATTGGGCAAGCGGGGGGCTTCCTTTCAGCCGGCATTGGAATTGGGCGGCCGGGAGATGATTCTTATGCTGCCCATCATGAAAGATCGCGCGGACAGGCGGCCCACGATCGCCAAGCCCGGTGAAATCCTGCTCGAATCTTTGGGCGGCGGGTCATTCTCCAAAGTGCAGCGCATCCTTCGGCCTGACGGCGTCGAGATCGTGCGCAAGTTCGCCACCGGGGGGCTTTCGCGGTTGGGAAGAGAGAAGCTCGCCGCGGAAATCCAATGGATTTCAACGCTGCCGGCTGACTTAAAGCCGCTCTTTCCTCCGATTCTCGCTTCCCAGGTCACGGGCAAAGCCGTTTCCTACGACATGCCGAGCTACGACTGGCCCACCCTGGCCGACGTGACCGGGCTGCAGTACATGCCGCCGGATCAAATCTGGGCGCTGGCGATCGACATTTTCCAGCGGCTCGTTCCATCCCTCTACAGTCAGGCGGCTGGCCCTCTGCCGGAAGATTACACGCGCAGTTTTTATCTAGGGAAGGCGCGGCAGAGGATGCATGAGCTGCGCGAGGAATGGCCGGCTTTCTCGCGCGTTCTCGACAGCCGCTGGATCGTGGTGGACGGCGAGTGGTACTTCAATGCCCTCCCCTTGATCGAGCAGATGTCGAGCCGCCTGGCGGGCGTGGCCCTTTTCAACCCGCCTGGCCGAGTGCTGCGGCGCGTGCACGGCGATCTTCACCTGGGCAACGTTCTGGCTGAGCCCACGGCCCTGGCAGCGCGCCGGCGGCCGGAGGTGAAACTCATCGATCCGCGCGGGCTTCTCGAAGGAGGAGATCCTCTTTACGATCTGGCGAAATTAGCGCACAATTTCCTGGGGCCCTACGATCTGCTGAAGCGCGGCACGTTGCGCTATGTGGAGCGGACCGGGAGCGGGATCGCGGTTCCCGCGTTTCAAGAGGAGACGGACGATGGTACCGAGCACGCTCGCGATGCCTACGATGAGCTTGAGGCGGCCTTCTGGAGATGGTTTGAAGCACAGGGCAATCTGTTCGGCTTGGAGAATGAACGCAGCTGGAAGTTCCGCTTTGGTTTCATGCACGCCATGGTCATGGCCGGGCTTGCGCCCTTCGGGCTGCGCGAGGAGGACCCCCAGCGCACGGCGCAAAGTCTGTATGTTGCGGGCGTGCTTTACATGAACCGATTCTGGCGCTCGTATAACCGCACCCTGGCCGCCACGCGGATCGCGGGGGCGTTTGTCAGCCGGAATGGGGCGGCGCTTCGGGCGGCCGTGGAGCAGGCCAAGCGCGATTCGCGGGAGGTTGGCGGCTCGAAGATCGTGGCGCAGGCCCTTGCGCACTTCACGCATTCCCTCCCCGCACCGGAGCAGGCAAGGCTGCATCGAATGATTCTCGCGCTTGGCGAGCGCCAGTCGCCCGCCCGAGCGCAAAAGGGTGTCATTGCGAGGAGGCCGTCAGGCCGACGAAGCAATCTCCGCCCCACGCGCTTTGCCACCCTCACCCTCAACACGGTGCTCGATATTTCGCTCAATCTCGACCGCCTCCCGGGAGCGTGGAGCGTGACCTTGCGGTCAGGCGGAAAGGGCGTGAACGTGGTTCGCGCCCTCAAGAGCTTCAGGATGCCGGCCGTGCCGTACGCCTTCGTGGGCGGGCCCGAGGGCGCTCGGCACAGGAAGGGGCTGCAAGAGCTGGGCATCCCGACGCGCGGCCTGGTCCCCATTCGCGGCACGATTCGCTCCGTGCTTCATCTCGCCGGCAAGGACCAGTCGGGGCGCTTCTTTGAGATCGCAGAGCACACGGCTTCTCCGCGCGTGAGCCGGCGCGAACTCGACCGCCTTCTCGCCAAAGTTTTCGGGCGGGGCGGCTTAAAGCGCGGCGATTGGCTCTTGATCTCGGGCAGCGCCCCCGAGGGGCTTTCGGATCAGGTGATTGCCCAGATCGTCCGGCGCGCCAAGAAGCGCGGCGTGCGCGTGGGGATCGATACGCGCAGCGGCCTGGCCCAAGCCATCGAGGCCGAGCCGGAGTTCGTGGGGGTGAATGAGGCCGAGTTTCTCGAGGCGACCGGCCTCGCGCGCGAGGTTCTCGAAGCATCTCACGATCGGATCGAAGTGCACGCACGGCACGCCGAGCAGGTTCTGGTCAGGCATCCGGGCATCCAGGCGCTGATGATCACCCTGGGCCCCAACGGCATCCTGCTTGTGACGCGACAGGGTGCCTGGTGGGCCCGACTTCCGAAAGTGCGGCAGGTGGTTTCCACGCTCGGGGCGGGAGATGTCACGAAGGCGGCGTTCTTTTTCAAGCTCCTGAGGGGCGCCGGCTACGAGGAAGCTCTGCAGTTTGCCGCCGGAGCCGGCGTGGCGCACGTGCAGATTCACGGCAGCGAAACGCCCACTCTGAGCCAAGCCCGGCGCTGGGCGAAAAAAGTCCGGGTGGTTTCCGTGCGCAGAGCAAGTGCCGTGGCTTCGCGCCGCATGCAGCCCCGCGTGGCCGTGATCGGCGCTTCGGGATTTCTCGGCAGGAAAGTACACGCGCAGCTGGCCGCGCGCTACTCAAACGTGGTCGGGACCGGCTTCAGCAAGCGGGGTTTCGTGAAGCTTGACGTGACGAAGGAGCGCGAGATCAAGGCGTTCATTGAGAAGTTCCGGCCGGACGTTATCGTGTACGCGGCAGGCGAGGCGAGCCCGGCGGCCGTGCAGAGCGATCCCGTGCGCGCTGCGAAGACCAACTATGAAGCGGTGGATCTGTTTGCAAAGTATTTCAAGGGGCACTTCATCTACGTTTCCACAGACTACGTTTTCAACGGCGCCAACCCGCCGTATCGCCCGGATGATCCGACGAACCCCGTGAATGCCTACGGCAACCAAAAGGCCGAAGGGGAGCGGCGCACGCGCGCCAACTTCGCGCAGGGGTCCATCGTGCGCAGCGGCATGATGTACGGCTACAACGCACCGGATGACAAACCCAATTTTGTGAAACAGGTCGTCGAAGCGCTCCAGGCGAGCGAGCACATCAAGGCCGACGATGACCAGATCCGGCATCCCGTCTTGATCGATGACGTCGCAAGACTGATCGGCGTGGCGGTCCGGGCCCACCGGCCGGGTATTTATCAGATCAATGGCAAAGAGAACCTCACCAAGTATCGGTGGGGCCGCAAGATTGCGGACATTTACGCGCGCGAGGCGCGTGTGAGCCCCGAGAGCCGGCGGGCCCTCAAGAAACTCATCCATGCCGGCCCGACCGACCGCGTCCCCAGGCCCCACAACGCCAAGCTCAAGATCGTGGGGGGAATCAACCCTGTCTCCCTCGCCGCCGGCATGACGCGCGTTGTGC
>CAZPNG010000265.1:0-3722 GCA_964587845.1 uncultured bacterium
CGCCTATCAGGCCCTGGGACCCCGGCGCGCGTCGCGCACGGGAAAACTCCT
This sequence comes from uncultured bacterium, assembly GCA_964587845.1. GTDB lineage: Bacteria > Omnitrophota > Omnitrophia > Omnitrophales > CAZPNG01 > CAZPNG01. Next base: position 52 of record CAZPNG010000265.1, read on the forward strand.
GCTCTTCATCCTGGCCTACCGCCAGCATTACGACGCCTGGCCTTCCACGCATCAGATCGCCGGCTTTTTTGAGATCCAGGTCTCAGAGGCCTCGAAGTCGCGTACGATTCTGCGTAACCATCTGAGAAGGTTTTTTATTCCGGTCCGCTGGAGGGCCCGCAAAGGCGAGCTGCGCAGGGGGGCGCTGTACTCAAAGCCCGAGATGGAGACCTCCATGCGTGCCTGGGACCGCTTTCTCTTGCAGCCCGCACCCCCCACAGCCCGCCGCGCCGTCGCCAGGACGCCCGCCGCTCGCGGACGGCGTAGTGCTCAAGCTTTCGACCCGGGGACTTTGCTGGCTGAACTTTTCCCCGGCCAGCCGCTCGAGACGCTGCGGGGTGTCTACCGCGCGATCGACCCGAACTTTTACGACCGCGACCTCTTCGCCGGGCTGCTCGCTTACTACGGGGTCCACCGCCGGTGGCCCACGGGCCTGCAGCTTGCCGCGCTACTTCATATCACCAAGCTCTTCGCCAACAAGGGGCGGCTGCGGCTGACCCGGCAGCTTGAAGGGCTGGGGGTCCGGCCTCCCGCGTGGAGATCAGACCACAAGCCGGGGCATGGCCCGCTCAGTAGGCGTGCGGTGCTGACGGCGGCGCGCGCGATCAAAACACACCTGCGCCCCTATCCAACTGCTGAAGAACTCCTCTCGGAAGTTTTCCAGGGGGCGCATCTCGGGAACATCCGAGTCGCGTACTCAAGGCTCGACCCCACCTTCAACGAGCGGAGGGCCTTCCTCTTCCTTCTGGCGTATGACCGCGTGCACGGGCGGTGGCCTTCAGCAAGAGATCTCGGAGCCTTGGTCGGCGTGGCCGCATCACAAGCCAATCGGCTTCGGATGCGGGCGGCGGAAGTGCTCAAGCAGGCGTCCATTCCCCCGCCCGTCTGGATGACGAAGCCCGGTGTGCCCGCCCGAAAGCTTGGTGGGCCCGCAGTGCGCCGCGCATTCCGGGAGCTGGAGGCGCTGCTGGGCCCGGCGCACGTCAGGGGGAACGGCAGGGTCCGGGACAAACTTCCCCCGGTGGAAAAATATCTGAAAGGCGCTTTCCCGGGCGTTCCCCGACGCGATGTCGCCATCCTCTTCAGGCGGATCAAAAGCAAGGGGCTTCAAGACCTCTTCCTCTTTTACCTGGCGTTCGACCGCCGTTTTAGCGCTTGGCCCTTCGGGGGAGAGGCCAACCGCTGGCTCCGCAAGAGATCGCACGTGGTCCCCCAACTGCTCACGGACATTGAGCGGAGGTTTCAAGAGATCGGTCTTGAGAAGCCGGCTTGGAGACGCCCGTACGGAAAATCCACCACTCTCGCCTTGCGCCTGCGCAGGCGAATGGGCGGCGTTTCGCGCGAAACCCTTGTGAAACGCTCCCAGTTCAAAGCGGACATGAGAAGGATTCGCACAGCGCTCACCCAAACGCGTACCGGCCGCCTGGCTGAGGAGGCAGCCCTCTCGGGGGGCCGGTTTAAATCGACCCTTGCCGCGGCCTTTGGCGAGTCGCAGCCGCGATACGTCCGGCTCGCCTACCAGACAGTCCCGCCGCGCAATACGCGAGTGCGCCGGCTCCTCCCTTATCTGCTGGCGTTTTACGAGCTCAATCGCGAGTGGCCCAGCGCGCCCAGGATAGCCGCCTCCCTGCACGAGAAGCTGTCCGACGTCGGGGAGCTTCACCAATCCTTGAAAAACCACTTGCGAGATTTTCTGATCCGGCTGCCGGACGTTTCCCGGACCAAAGCGGGGCTGGCGGGGGGATGGCTGCCGCCGGAAGCGCCCGGCATCGAGCAAGCCGTCGGCGACTGGGAAATGTATCTCTCAAGGCCCGCCTCGCGGCCGAGCGCAAGCCCTGCCCCCTCTGGAGCCGCCGAGGGCCGCGCGCCTGCCCGCCAATCGGCAACGCGCTCGCGCGGGCCCGCCGTGAGCCTCAAGACCTGGCAGCGGCGGCTGGCGAATCCGCTCCACCCTTGGACGATCGGACAGGCGCGGGAGGTTCTCCTCCACGCGTTCTTTCCGGGCGGACGGGTCGCCGCCGCCACCCGTTCATCCCTGGGCGCGTGGATGGCCTTCTTAAGTGGCGCACTGGATTCCTTCCAGCGCCTGCGAGAAATCCTGCGCGCCCTCGACCGGGCCGGGTGGGACCGCCACGGCGCCCCGCCGCTGGCGCGAGCCGCCGCAAAGGTATTCACTCAAACTCAGGATGTGATCCAGGAGACGAGGCGGATGGTTGAAACCGCCGACTGGCTCCTGTCAATTTGGAACCGCGAGCCGACGCCCGTGCTTCTGGAAGAGATCTTGAAAACCATCAGGATCATTCTGGCAGCTTACGATCACGCGAGCGGCCTCACCGACCACTATGCGGGCGAGCAGCCCCCCGCCATGGATCGCCCGCGCCTGATGGCACAAACGCTCGAACTCGCCGGCCCCATCCTGGTGCGGCGATCCTTCCTGACAACCCGGCTGGGGACCGCCTTGGGCCCGCAGACCCAGAATCTTTACGGGCTGGCCGATCCCATCGACATCATTTCAGGTGCGTATCAGACGATCAAGAAGGGGAAAACCCGGGACGGGCGCCGCATTTATTCGAACGTAGATTTGCGAATCGATCCCGACCCCTCAGGGCCGAGCCGCGTGCTCCTGGTGCCTCACAATTTTGCCGTGCTCGTTTGGGAACTTGTGAAGAACCAGCTCGACGCGCTCCCAAGGGACAGGAAAGGATTCCGCCAAGGATGGGCGCTCGTGAAAGCCCGGGCCGGACGCGCCCGGCTCAAGCTTTCCTTCATCAATCCCGGCCGGATCACCATCCCGCAGCGGCGGCTTTTTAGGTCGCACCGCAGCACCAAGAAAATCGCCCTGCGGGATCAACTCCCCCACCCCGGGCAAAGAAAACCCCGCCGGCACAGCCGATCCGGCCAGGGCTTGGCGTATGCCCGCCAGCTTGCAGAGCTTCACGGCGGGACACTGCGGTACAACCCCCGCTTGAATCGCGACGATCAGGGTCGGCCCATCGTCACCTTTGAACTCAGCTTGCCGCTCTACAAGGAACGCCCTGCCCCGGCGCGGGCCCAGACCCAAGGCCGCAAGCGTGAGCGCCGCGACATCCGCGTCGCCCCCTCCGAACCGCGCCTCACCGCTGAGTCGCAAGTCGCCCGCGTGTTTCCCGGCGCGGACCCGCGGGACGGGAGAATGTTTTTTGTGGGTTTGGACCCCTACTCGATCAAGCCGAGGGTGTTCCTCACCCTCCTGGCGTACTACGGAGTCTACGAGCGCTGGCCGTCGAGCCCGATCCTGGCGGTACTCACCGGAATGTCTCGAAGCAACGCGAAGCGGATTCGCCTGGAGCTCGCCCAGGCACTCGGCAAGGCGGGCTTGACCGTGCCGGCGTGGATGCCTCCCAGGTCCGGGCCTGGGCAGCGGTACGCGCGGGCCGCCGTTCGCTCCGCTCTCACGCAACTCGAAGGTTTCTTCGGAAAGTCCCTGCCAAAGGGAGTGGCCACAACGGCCAAGCACTTGCCTCCTGTGGAGGAATATCTGAGAAAGGCATTTCGAAGAAAAGGATTTCAAGACGCGGAGCTGCGGGACCTGGCCGTGATCTTCAGGCGCCTCGGGAGCCCCTACCTCGAGCGCCTGTTCCTTTTCTACCTGG
>CAZPNG010000266.1:0-5285 GCA_964587845.1 uncultured bacterium
GGGGCTCTGCCCGTGGGGTTCAACTTCAGCCCCGGTTTTTGGTCCAGATTCAAGCTGAAAAGCGGCTGATTTTGCGGTAAGATCAAGACGATTTTATGAGCGGGAAGGGGCAATGAGAGAGGTTGCCGAATTACTGAATAAAATGCGGGAGGAGGGTGTGATTATGAACTATGCCCTTTTTGGAGCCGCTGCCCAGATGCGTTACACGGAACCCGTCTCGACATTGGATGCCGATGTCCTCATAGCGGTCTCATCCTCAAACCGGCTCGACCTCCTTAGCCCCATCTATGAGTTCTGTTCTAAGCGGGGCTACCGGGCCGAAGGTGAGGCGATTCGCGTTGGAGCCTGGCCCGTTCAATTCATACCGGCATTCAGTCCCCTCACACAAGAGGCTTTGGAGCAAGCAGACACAGCCGATTTCGAGGGTATCCCCCTTCGCGTGGTGCGTGCCGATTACCTGGCTGTTATTGCTCTCAGTGTCGCGAGACCCAAGGATTTCACACGGATTTTGGCATTGCTTGAATCCGAGAGCGTCAGCCGGGAGGAAATTGCAAGGCTCGCTGCGAAACACAAACTCGCGGAAGCGTGGAAGGAATTTGAAAGGAAATTTTTCAATGGATGACATTCACGAGCTTCTGAAACGGCAGGCCGAATGGCAGAGGGGACGTAGGACGCTTTCCTGGCCTGAGAAGATTCACATGTCCGAATCCATTCGAGAATCGGTTTTAAAATTTCACCGTACTGGACCTCGCACAAAAGCACGTAAAAATAAAGAGCGGGACGCTCCCTAAATTGGGACCGCTCTATGGAGGCATCCATGACAACAAAAAAACTACGCTTTCGCATCGGGCCGGTTGAGGTTTCGGAGACGGCCATGCCCGTCCTCGTGGCCGAGATCGGCATCAACCACAACGGGAGCCTGGAGCTCGCCCGCCGTCTCGCGCAGGCGGTCAAGCACGCGGGGGGCCGGGTGGCGAAGTTTCAAACGTACATCACCGAAAAGCGCACGAAGCGCGGCAGCCCCATCTTCGACATCCTGAAGAAATGCGAGCTCTCCTTCAAGGACCAGCACGACCTGTTCGAGTACTCGCGCTCGGTCGGCGTGGAACCCTTCTCGACGCCCTTCGACGAGGAGAGCGTGGCCTTTCTGCGGGAGGAGGGGGTCGCGGCCTACAAGGTGGCCTCTTTCGACATCGTGAACCGGGCCCTGGTGCGCGCGATTGCCAAGTCGCGTAAGCCCGTGATCGTGTCCACGGGCATGGCGTCGCTCGCGGAGACGGACTGGGCGGTGCGCGTGCTTCGGGCCGAAGGCGTCCCCTTTGCGCTGCTGCACTGCGTGTCGGCGTATCCGCTGCCGCCCGAGCAGGTAAACCTGCGGGTGATGGATTTGCTGCGCGAGCGCTACAAGTGCCTCGTGGGGTATTCGGACCACACGCTGACGATCGACGCGGCGCGAGCCGCCATCGCGCGCGGCGCCGTGATGATCGAGAAACACTTCACCCTCGACAAGCGCATGGACGGCCCGGACCATCAGCTCTCCTGCGATCCCGAGGATTTCCGGCTGCTCACCCTGGCGGCCGAGCAGATTCACCGATTTCTGGGGAAGCCCGAGAAGCGCGTGCAGCCGGGCGAGCGGCCCATCCTGCAATACCGGAGGGCGACGCGCTGATGCGCATCGGCACGGTCATTCAGGCCCGGATGGGCTCCAGCCGCTTGCCGGGCAAGGTGCTGCTGCCGCTGGCCGGCCGGCCCGTGATCTGGCACGTGGTGACCCGGTCCCGCGGATCGCGCCTGGCGGGGGAAGTGGCCCTGGCCACCTCGACCTCCGGCGGGGACGACGCCTTGGCGTTGTGGGCGGGGGAGAATGCGGTGCCGGTGTTCCGCGGCTCGGAGGATGACGTGTTGTCCCGAATTGTGGGGGCCGCGCGCGCGTTTGGTTTCGACGCCGTGGCGCGCGTCACTGCGGACTGTCCGCTCATGGATCCGGCGCTGATCGACCTCACCGTGGAGAAGTTTCTCGCGGTGGGTGTGGACGTGGCTTGCAATGTAGTTCACCGCACGTTTCCCCGGGGGCTCGACGTGGAGGTCCTGACTTTGCAGGCCCTTGAACGCGCATCGGCGGCCGGGCTCACTTCCTTTCACCGCGAGCACGTCACGCCCTTTTTTTACGAGCATCCGGAGCTCTTCAGAATCTTGTCGGTGGAGGACCCTGCGGGATTGAATCGGGACGACCTTCGCATTTGCCTGGATACCCATGAGGACTACGAATTGCTCAAGGCCCTCTTGGAGCATCTTCCCGCAGGTTCTTTCTCCTACCGTGACGTCATCACCGTCTTCGAACGGTTTCCCGACCTGGCGGGCGTGAACGCCGGCGTGCCGCACCTCAAGCGCGGGGGGAAAACGTAGTGGCGCGCTACCTCTTTCGCTTGGATGGGGGCGATCGGCCCGAGATGGGCATGGGGCACCTGGTGCGCGCCCGCGCCCTGGCGGCGGAGCTTGTGCGCCGCGACCCGGGAGCCCGCGTGCGCGTACTGGCGCTCGCCAACCCGATTGCAGAGGCATTTCTGCGAAGAGCGCGCCTGCCGTTCACGGCCTTCGAGGGTCCGGAACGGCGCGCCTGGGCGCGCGAGCTGAAGGGGTTTCGGCCCGACGTGATCGTGATCGACAAGATGTTCGGCGACCGCACGCTCGCGCGCTGGCTTGCGGCCCAAACGCCCTCTCCCATCGTGGTGCTCGACGGATTTCTAACGCGAGAGCAAGCAGATGTGGTGGTGAACGGCCTGGTCGACAACCAGCGAGCGCATTACCGCGGCCTGAAGTATCTTGCGCTTCCCGACGCGCCGAACGGAGCGATTCGCGGGGCATCGAAGCGCGGCCTCGAGGTGTCCCTGTGCTTTGGAGGCTTCGATGCTTCCGGACTTTCGCGGCGCGTTCTGGAGGCGCTCGCCGGCTTGCCGCAGTCGCGCCGGGTGAAGCTGCACGTTTTTGGGGGCGTCACCGGGCAAGCGGCCCGGGCGGCCGGGGCCTTGCGGGCCTTCAGCCCCGGATCTAAGAGCTATGGGTTCAGCCCGCGTTTTTTTTCGATCCTTCGCCGCTCGGACCTGGCGCTGGTATCGGGGGGCTTGAGCGTCTTCGAAGCGTTGCGGCAGCGCGTGCCGCCGCTCGTGATCGCGCAATACCCGCATCAGATGGCCAACGTTCGGCGCCTGGCCCGCATGGGGCTCGCGGTGCCCGCCGGCTCGGCGTGGAAGTTCGATCCGTCCCGGTTTCGTTCACTTGCGGGGAGGTACCTGCGCGATCGCGCGCGGCGGGAAAGATTGCGCCAGGCTTCCGTCGGGGCCATCGACAGCGGGGGCCTGGGCCGGGTGGCCGATCTGGTTCGAGTGGCGGGCCCCCTGGCTTGGGACTCGAAGTTCTTCCGCATGCCGATCGGCCGAGTCTGGGTGCGGCACCTGACGCCCAAGCTGTCACGTTATGTCGAACGCGTCGCCCGCCTTGAGCGGCTGCGCTGCTTGTATTTCTTTGTTCCTGACAGGGACCACCGCTCGCAGGCGTTGGCACGCGCGCGCGGGTTTGAGCGGGTGGAGGTGCGATGGTTCTTGACGAAGGAACTCAAGTCTCCACGGGCCAGAGTCGCTCCGCCGGCCCTTCGGATTCGTCACCTGCCGGCCCACGATGTCGCGCGGGCTGAGCGGATTGCCGGCAGCTCTTTTGCGGTCGCGAGGTTCCAATTGGACCGCCGTTTCCCGAGGGATCGTTCGCGGGCTTACTACGCCTTTTGGGTGAGGAAGCTGAGCCGCGATCCGTCTGCGAAGGTGCTGGGCGGGTATGTGGATGGAGTGTTGGGGGGCTTTGTGGCCTGTGAGTTCGACCGGGAGCGGCGCGAGGGTCGCATCACGCTGTTTGCAGTCTCCGAGCGGCACCGGGGCAAGGGTCTGGGCCAAGCGCTCTTACGCGCCGCAGACCGCGTCTTCTGGGCACACGGGTGCCGGACGGTCAGCACGGTCACCCAAGGGCAGAACCGCGCCGCGGTGCGCATCTACCGAAAGCACGGGTTGCGGGTGAATCGTCGGGAAGTGGTTTTTCACCGATGGTTTAAGAGGACCGGTAAACGGCGACGACCCATCGTCATAAGTCCTTCGAGGCAATATCATGTTTAACAGCGTACCCCGGGTCAAGCGCCCGGAGGTGTGAGTTGGAGCTGGGATTGCAGCATGATAGAATGTGCACCGTCCATGGTCGACATGACGCTCACCCTGACGGCTGAGGATCTCGAAGAAGTTCCCTGTAACCTGTGCGGTTCGGGCGATCACGCGGTGTGGGCCACGAGGGACGGGTTCCGCATCGTGCGGTGCGTGCGCTGCGGTTTGGTCTTTGTCAATCCTCGGATGAACCCGGCGGCACTCGCGCGCGCCTACGGTCCCGAGTACCTCGCCATGCACAGCGAGCAGGGGGCTCTCGCCAAGCGGCTGCGCATGTACGAGATCGAGGTCCGCGAGCTCGAATCGCTCGTGCCGGGCGGCCGAATCCTGGACGTGGGGTGCGGGGCTGGTGCCTTCCTTTCGAAGCTGGGGCCGCAGTGGGAGGCGTACGGGACGGATCTGAATGCGGTGGCGGCCGAGCGAGCACGGGAAGAGTTCGGAATCCAGGTGCGGGTCGGGCGGCTGACGGAGCTCGGCTACCCAGCCGGGTTCTTCGACGTGGTGAATCTGCGCGGAGTCCTGGAACATTTTGAAGATCCGTTTGCGTACCTGGCCGAGTCGTTTCGGATTTTGAAACCGGGGGGTCTGGCGGCAATCAACACCCCCAACATCGACAGTTTGTGCGCGTGGGTGTACCGGGAGAAATTCCGGCTGGTGGACCCGCGGTTTCACATCACCTATTTCTCAACGCGCACGCTTCGGCGCATATTGGAGCGCGCGGGGCTGCGCGTCGAGCGCACGCGGTATTTTTACTTGGGAACGCCGTACGCCGACTGGAAGGATGCCATCCGGATTGCGATCGATGGGGTGCGGCTTGCGTGGGACCGAGCGTGCCCGGTCGTCTCGCCCGCATTTTTTGACAATGTGGTCCACATGTACGCGCGCAAATAAGGGGTGCCCGTTGTGCAAGCCCTGAAGTCGTATGAAAGTGTTGTCGGCAAACCGGCCATCGAGGGCGGAAAACCGGTGCGCGAGTCGTTTCTCGCGTTCGGCCGGCCCCTGATCGGGGAGGAGGAGATCGCCGAGGTGGTGGCCACCCTACGCTCCGGCTGGCTGAGCACCGGCGAAAAGTCGTTGCGGTTC
>CAZPNG010000267.1:0-3643 GCA_964587845.1 uncultured bacterium
GGGCTCACGGAGGCCGGGTTCGGCGGCGTGGAGATTTTTTCTCTGACCGGCGGCGCGGCGACGCTCCTCCTGGGCGGGCGCAAGATTCCGTGAACCGCGCGCTGCGGACTTCACTCGCCCTCGCGGCCATCCTGGCGGCCGCCGCCCTTTTCGCGCCCCTCGCCGCGCGGGTCCTGCCGTTTTCCTTTGAGCGGATCCTCACGCGCACCGTGACGATTCTCTTTCTGGCGTGGGTGTTCCTCGTGGAACTGCGCCACGACCGCAACGATCTCGCCAAGCTCGTGGGCTCGGGTGACGCGCGCTTGCGCGCCAAGGATTTTGCGGCGGGCTTTTTGGCCGGCGCCGTCGGTCTGGCCCTCTTTTCCCTGATTGCGGTCGCTTGCGGCGCCAAAGTCTGGGAGCCGCGCCTGGAGGGCAAGTTCCTGCCCCTTTCATTTTCAAAATACCTGGCCGGGGCGCTGGCGGTGGGGTTTGTGGAAGAGTTTTTCTTCCGGGGATGGCTGTTCGGGGTTGCTTTCGCGCGCCTGCCGCTGCGCTCGCGCATCGTCCTGTCGAGCTCGATCTACGCCGCCACGCACTTTCTGAGGACGCGCGACATGGCGCTGGGCGCCGCGCCGGGCATCCTGGATTCCCTGAGGGTCTACGCGGGCATCCTGCACCGTTTCATCCACCCGGACTGGCGCTTTGTGCTGGGCATGATCGGCCTCTTCCTCTTCGGCTGGCTTCTGGCGAAGCTCTTCACGGCCTCAGGCTCGCTCTTCCTTTCGATCGGCCTGCATGCGGGGGCGGTGTTCTGGATTCGCTCCGACGGAGTGTGGCTCCAGATCAATCCGGCAGTGCCCGAGTGGCTGTTCGGGGACAAGAATTACTATGCAGGGATCCTCACCTGGGCTTTCATGGCCGTGCTCGCGCTCGGGATATGGAAGGCCTACCTGCCCTTCCGGAAGCCCTCCTAAATATATCAACTGTAATCAATAAGCATCAAAACTATCATCATACGTGCATATTGACATTATGGCAGTCATTAGTTATCTTTTTAGTAGATGGCTCGCACAAACAGCTGGGTACAGGACTCATGCAGTCTGCGGCGCCTGCCTCTCAAGGCCCTCACCCCCCTCTACGTTGCTTTCCTGGTAGCGGGCCTCAGTTCCGCCGCCGGGGCCCAGCCGGGCCACGTAGCGGGGGGGCCAGAAACTCAAGATACCCTCTTCGAACAAGCCATTCAGGGGCTTGCGCCTGAAGACCAGAAGCTCAGGGGGTTATCGCCCGCGGGCTTGGGCGCTCTGACCGGACCGGACATGACAGGCCTCGTGGCGCCGGGTGCTCCGGGTGCCGCTGCAGGCGGCGAATCCACCCAAACTCAAGCCGGCGGCGCGGGGACATCCGCGGCTGCGGGAACCGGGATGACCCTCGCAGCGGGATCTCAATTCTTCTTTGAAAGAGCGGGAGCCGGGGTGGTCATGCCGCCCATTCCGCCGTTCACGAGGGCTGGAGGAGGGACAGGGGCTGAGAGGCACACGGAGCTCTCGAGTCTCGCGCGGGACTTCGCGCGGTTCGCCGCCGTGTACACGGCGCTTTCGACGAGCTATGGAAAGCTCGAAACCATGAATCCTTTCGAACGTGCGGCTAAATTCAGCGCTCTCTATAGCAGCATCTTCCGCGGCGACGGCGCGTCCTCGCTTTTCATGCAGGACGCCAAGTCGGGCGGGATGGTGCTCAATGCGTCGATGGCCGGCGATGCGCAGCACGTGTTCTCGCAAATGCTGGGAATCAATATCGACATCTCGGGCTTGAAGAACATGGAGAACCGTATTCAAGGTGTCTTCGCGCGCAGCAAAAGCATGCAGCGCCATGAGGAAACAAGTGTGGGAGCTCAATTTGCTCTTCATGCTGCGATTCACCACCCGGATGGGGTGACGGCAGGATACGCCAAGAGCTGGAACGGGTTATTCCAGCAGGTGAACGAATCCAAGGCATTGCTTCTGACGTTCATCAGTCAAAGGGACATGATTTATATGCAGAAAAAGGCCGCCCTCGACGCCCTGCGTGGTTTCCTGGATACAGAGGGGGCGGGAGGGCTGATCGACAAGTTGACTGCCATTGTTTCTTCTCAAGCTGGAGGAAAAACCTTTACGCAACTTCTGGAGGCCGGCGACGCCAAAGCTGTGATGACCCTTCAGGAGCAGTGGAATAAACTGTCGCCTCAGGAAATGATAGCCGCGTATAGGCCGGGCGCTCAGGGAGAAGCTGCTCAACTGTATCAGTTGCTGATCTTGGCCCGGCAAGCGGGGCAGACCTTGGCAGAGTTTGAAAAATTGGAAGGGAAGATTCAAAGCACGCAAAAGACCCTTCAGGAGGCAGAGGCCGAGAAGCAGAAAATCATCGAGAAGGCCAAGGAAAGGGGCTTGGACCTTGGAAAAATCGAAGAGGAGATCCTGCGGGCGCGCCAAGAGGCTGCAGAGAACGTGCAGATGACCGAGGGAAGAGTCAAGGACTTGCAAGCCAAGACGGCGGGGGCGTTGAGCCAATTCAACGAACTCATGGTGAAACTCGGTGTTTTGGAGGGCAAGGGGGGGAGCGCTGAGGAGGTTGCAAAGCTCAAGGCCGACATCGAGCTCGCCAAGGGCGCCTGGCTCAACCTGCGCCGCGAGCTGGATTCAGCACAGAGCGACTGGTTGGTGGCGCGCGAGGACAACGCCAAGCAGAACTCATCGGCCGCACTGCGCGGCTATGCGATGTTAGGGGAGTTTCAAATGCTGGGGTTCCTGGCCGAGCAGTCAGGGCAGTCGACGGAGGAAAAGGTGCTGGAGTTTCTGATCAAGATTGCGTCAGCCGCAGCGAAACAAAAGATGGCGTTCGACGCCGAGGGCCGAGACAAGTTTTTGCTTAAGCTCGAAGAAATGGGAATGGGCCAAGAGGCCATGGCCATGATGATGGGCATGATGGGCTCAGGCCAGCCGGGCATGGCCGGCGGGAACATGCTTTTGCAGGGGCTCAGCAAGGAGACGCTGGAGACCCTGGAGGCGGTCAAGCATTTGTTTGGGGAAAAATTTGGCAACATGTTCGTGCAATTAAGCAGTGTTCTCGCAGCGGGAGAAAACGGCGGTCTCAAGGACAAGGTGCTGCTGCGCGAGGCGGCTCTGGCGGCTGCCAAGGCCGGCTTGCCGGTTGCGGATCAGGCGTTTCGAGGCTTGGTGAGCGGCGAGAACGCTGCGAAGATCACGGAATTCCTCAAGAACCTGAGCGCCAAAGTTCAGGAACAGCAAAAAATGCTCGTCTCAGAGTTTAGAACCAATGAGAAGCGCCTGTGGGAACTTTCGCAAAAGGAGACTCGGACGGCGGAAGAGCAAGCCGAGGTGGAAAGGTTGGAAGCCCGACAGGGCGTGCTCGATGAAGAGTACAAGGTGCTTTCGCGCGACGCTCGCAACAAGCAAACGGCGGGCAGTGTTGTAGAGGACATCATCAAAGGCGCCCGCAAGGTTCCGGTCACGGATTCTTACGGACAGCCTGTCTATGAATATGACGCAAATGGCCAGCTCAAGCTGGATGAAAATGGGAGTCCCATTCCGAAGACGCGGGACTATGACCCCGTCGCGGAGTTTTTCAACACAGCCTTGCGCGCGACAAAGTCGGATGAGAAGAC
>CAZPNG010000268.1:0-2661 GCA_964587845.1 uncultured bacterium
GTGAGCTTGCCCGCCTCCCGGTGCCAGGACTGATACGGAAAGATGGAAGTGAACAGGCGATCGAACGCGGCCAGCCGGTCCAGGATCTCCTCATCACTCATGTCGGGCCCGGGCGTCACGTGAATATTCAGCCACAGGGGCTCGGGGAAGCGCTGGCGCCCCGACGTGTCGCGCTCGAAGCGCACGCCCAGCGGGAAAGCTTCTACCAGGCCGCGGGGGAACGCCCGGCCCGTGGCCGTCACGAAGGGAAAGCGCACGATCCTGGGGACCGGAAGGTTGTAGAGATGTGGAACCTTGCGCGTGAGAGTCAGAAAGTGTGTGCGGGAGTGGTCCTTCGGATCCACCGCGAAGTCCGCGACGTAGCCGTACGGCTGCACCATCCGGATCGCCTGCCCCAAATCGGCCAGCGCCTGCGTGACCGTCTCAATGCTGAGCGCGTGCGGGCCCGGCGAGACGGGCAGACGCACGACAATCCGGTCCATGTCATCGATCACTTCCCAGCTCGCGGCCGTCCAGTGATTCTTGAACTCCTTGAGAAACGCTTCTTCAAGGTCTTTTTGATTAAAATCGGCTCGCGAGGTCAGGATGAGGGTGGCCGTGGGATGGCCGGTGCTCCACACCTCCTCGGACCGTTCAATCCGGTACCAGTCAAACTGCGGGAAGTGGTGGGCCACGGCGACGGCCAAATCTTCCAGATCGTTGTAGAGCCGATCCTGGTCCCAGTCGGTGTGCATGATCTTGATGCGGGTCGGCTCCGTGCTGCCCGCCGGCTCGTAAGCCACCGGGGCCGCTTGCAGTTTGTGATCTTTCAGAATCTCCGGAAGTTCCCGCAAGACGCCCGGCTCGATGACCCGTTTCTGGGTCACCGCCAGGGGCGCATATGTCCACTCCTCCCGCGGATCTGACGCGCGGGACGGGGCCCGGCGAGCCCTTTCGCGGATCTCGGCCGCTCTCGAGAAAAGCCTTCTCCATGTGAATTCCTGATCGGTGCGCCGCAGATCCTGAAAGGCTTGGGCAGCCGAAAGCAGGTGCTCCCAGTCAACGGCTGAAACCTGGGGAAAGTCTGTTTCCCGCGCGCGAGCGATGGCATCCATGGCCGGCTCGAATCCACCTGAGCGGCTCAGAAATGCCTCGATGGCCTCCTTGCTCACGCTGTTCACTCCGAGATATTGCCGAAAGACAGCCCCCGTGGACCGGGCCTGAGCCGAAAGACCGGCGCCGACCTCGCGGCGCAGGCTCGCAGCAAACACGGATTCGCCTCGCGCGCGCGTGGGCGAGCTGCGCAGGAAGGCCAGGGTCTTGCGGACGTCCTCCACAAGGCCCTTGCGGATGTGGGCCAGCCACCTATCGCCGCCTTCCCGCGTGCGTGCCCACTTGACCCACGCGTCCAAGCGCGGGCGGAGGACTTTCGCTAGTTTTCCCTTGTACCAGGGATCCAACTCGGGGCGGAGCTGGACCTGCTTGCGCACCCTGTTCAGGGCGTAGATCATGAGGCGCGATTCGTAAGGGTCGTTCTCTTCGAAGAACTTTTCGAAAAGGTCCAGACCGGACATCCTCTGGGACAATTCGCGCGCATGCGCGTCCAGCTTCGCGTTCTCATCGACATTCGCGTTCTCGTGGGTGGGCGCATACCGCCCCAGAATGGCGTCAGCAGCGCCCTTGAAGGCCGCGATAAAGTCCAGATACGAGTCTTCAGCCCTGGGAAGATCGAGGGCGAGCCACTGGTGAAAACCGCTTATGCTCTTCCTCATTCGCGGGCTCATCGAGCCGTGCATGTACGTGGTGGCAGCATGCATCACGCCCTTCAGCCCGAGGTAACGCCTCCTGAAACTCCCCGAGGAGCCAAAGGGCGGATGAAACACGAACGCATCCAAGACATCAGCCCGCTTGAGCCCTGTGCGGTCTGTCTTGATCGTGAAATCCGTCTCATCCCCGTACATGAACCCCGGCGAGGCGAAGCCGCCCGTGAGGCGCCACAGGTCGGAGCGAACCACGAGGGCCGTTCCCTTCAGAAGACCGGGCGCCGCCACGACCTTGTCCCCTTTGACTTGGATGGAGCCACTCGAGTAGGCGTCGACCTCCCCCCGAAAGTCATAGTTGTAAACGTACGGACTGGCCGCGCCGAAGTCCGGCCGATCCGCCACGCCGTTCATGACGCGCTCCAGGGCCTCGGGATGCAGCAGCGCGTCATTGTTCAAAAACATCACGTAATCGGCTGTATTCGCGAGCGCGCGGCGCGCCGCCTGGTTGTTGCCGCCCGCATAGCCCAGATTGACCCGGTTGGAAACGAGCTGGATGCCGAGTTGATCGCGCACATCGTCCGACACGTGCTGCCAGTGGCGCTCGGAAAAATGGTCCGGCGAGTTGTTGTCCACCAGGATGACGTTGAAGTTTTTGTAGGTCGTGCGCGTGAGATTTTGGAGCAGCTCGAGTGTGCGCGCCGGGCCCTCGTCATAATGCAGGATGACGAACGTCACCCACGGATGGTCCTTGACCGAGTAATAGGTGCCGTTGTCCGTGCGATCGTGCGCGAGGAACCAGTCGAGGTGCTCCCGCAGGTCGCGGCGCGCGTCCTCATCGTCGGGATGCATCTCTTTGAGGCGCAGCCGCAGGAGCCGGGCTGTCCTGCGGTCCTTCTTCGCCAGCCGCGCGAGGTCCTGC
>CAZPNG010000269.1:0-5944 GCA_964587845.1 uncultured bacterium
CCATTTAGATCAACTCACACGAGTGTTCAAGGCCGTGAGTATATCTTGCAGGCAGGCCTTTGTAAAGCCGAAGGGGCCGGGGCCCTTTGGCTATTTCAGCCAGAGGGTGCTGACAAAGCGCGGGTCGATCTTCTTTCCACCCCGCAGGCCGCCCAGTTCGGCCTCAAGCTCCTTGAAGCCCTCGGCGAGCATCCCGCGCAGGCGGGGCGTATCGTCCCCGCCGAGGAATGCACGCAGGAACTGCTCGATGAGCGGCGCCTTCAGATGGGCGGCCCGGCCGTTGCCGTCAAACGCCCTGGCCACAAAGGCGTGGGCATCGGCTTGCGAAAGCTCATAATAAGAGGGCTTCGCCTTCAGGATGAAGTTTGCAAACAGCGTCGGCACGAGAGTGGTCAGCAGGGTTCCCTCCTGGCCCTGCGCAGCCCTGAGCACCAGGACATCGAAGATCTTCGGGAAGTGCCGCGCCAGCACAGCGTGCAGGCGCGAGAGTTCGCTCAGTGTTTCATCCGCCGACTGAAGCTCGCCGAGCGAGTTGAAGTCCCGAAACGCGCGGTCCGGGCCGACGCCTGAGTCGTGAAACTGCGGCTGCGCGCGCAGCAAGCCCGCGAGGAGGCCGCGGTGCGGTTCATTCATCATCTCGATGAGTGTGGAGCCCCGGCCCTTCCAGTAGCGGTCCCGAATGGCTTCCGCCCGCGCGCGGGTGTCGAGAATGCGCGAGAAACCGTAGCGAAAAACGTGCTCCACCCAGCGCGTCTTCAAGACCCCGAGGCCTTTTTGCGGGTCGCGGCCCGCGAGCGCCTCCAGCGCGATGCTCACCACGTGCCGGGCGCGCTCGACGCCCAGCTTGACGCGCTCCTCCGAGCTTAAGGTGATCCCCTCGCAGGCAAGGACTTTGTTCGAAAGCCAGACGAACTCTTCGTAGATCCTGTCGCGCACCTCAGCGGGTTCGCCGGCAAATAGGGCGAAGACCGTGTCGAGGAAAAGCAGCCCCTGGGCGCGAAGAATGGGATAGTTCGGCAGCTCGGCAAGGGAAACGGCTTGGGCGGGCGCGGCTTCCTTGAGCGGAAGCTTACTCCATTCCGCGATGGTCACGGGCCGGTAGATGGCCATCGCTTCTTCACGGCCCGGGAAGCCGCGCTCGGCGAGCCGGCTCTGGCGGCGCAAGAAAGCGGATTCCTCCATCTCGTAGTCGAGTTCCGAGAGGCAGCCCTCCAGAAGCGTGAAGTACTGCACGCGCGAGTCCTCAAAGAGCGCCTCCAGGGCCCGGCGCACGGGCTCGAAGTTCTCCTGGTCCACGCACACGTAGTACATGTGATCGAAGGTGAAGTAGGGTTGGTCGCCGAGGATATCATCAATGGGGAACTCGTGCCCGAACTCGGTCTGGGGCTTGTAGACGCGAATCAGCCGTTGGAACCCAGCCACGATGATCTCGTAGTCGATCTTCGTGAGCCATGTCACCAAGAGCCCGCGGTCCGCGCCCTCGAGCGTCTCGAGCCACGAGACAAATCCCTGGGTGGACAGCTCCTCCTCGTGCCAGCACTCCAGGTCGGAGAGAAAGAAAAGCTGGGGCAGGGTGGCGTAGCGCAGGAGCTCACTGCGCGACTCGATGTCGAGGTCGCGCATCAAGAGGTACAGTTCTTCGCAGGAGACGGCCGAGGCCAGGCGGGCGGGGTCCTTGGACCTCAGCAAGAGCTCGCCGCGCTCGCTAGAGGGGCTCTCGAAGAAGACCTTGCACTGCTTTTCAAACTCCAGGTCCTCGAAGGCCGACGGCTGATCGCCCACACTGTGACTCATAGCTCTATATTATAGCCGAAATATTTGAGACGGCTTCTCAAAGACCTACATCTCCCGCACGAACCCCCCACCCCCTCCAATCACTCAAAGAAAGCAAGGAGCATGCCGAAACTCATAGACATGAGCCGACCGACGCACGCCCGGAGCATCCTGGAGATGGTGGGGGGGTGCCTGGCGTTCGCCACCATGGCCGCCTGCGTCAAGGCGGCCCGCCGGCTGCCCTTCATGGAGATCGTCTTTTTCCGCAGCCTCTTCGGCTTGCTGGGTGTCCTGCCGTTTCTCCTCGCCAGCCGCTCGCCGGCCTTCGGCGGAAAAGGCAAAATGGAATGGCTCCTTTTTCTGCGCGGGGGCGCCGGTTTCTTGGCCCTCGTCTGCAACTTCTACGCGATCACCCATTTGCCCCTTGCCATGTCGGCGATCCTGACTCACACGGGCCCCGTGTTCGTTGTCCTGCTGGCTCGCGCGTTTCTCAAAGAGCACATCCCGGCGGGCCGCCTGGTTCTGGTCGCGACCGCGTTCTCGGGTGTCGCGCTGCTCCTGGCCGCGGGCCGCGGCGTGAGCGCCGAGATCCCGGTGCGCCTGCTGCCCTGCCTGGCCGCGGTGCTGTCGGGCTTTCTGGCGGCCGTGGCCATGGTGTCCATTCGGGCCGTGGGAGAAGAGGAATCGCCCTACACCATCATCCTGCACTTCGTGGGGATATCGACCCTGCTCTCGCTGCCTTTCCTCCTCCTCGTTTACACCCCTCCCTCCCGGACCGAATGGCTCATCCTGGCGGCAATGGGCGTGTTCTCCTGCGCCGGACAAATCGGAGTGACCCTGGCCTACCAGCGGACGGACGCCTCCCTGGTGACCTCGCTGTCTTACACGACCCCGGTCTATTCGTACGTCCTGGGATACCTGCTTTGGCGGGAGACCCTCACAGCGCAGGGCTTGGCCGGAGGGGCGTTGGTGGTGCTGGCAAGCATCCTGATCGCGCGCCAGATTCGGGTTCTCGAGCCGTAAGGAGCCTAAAAGGGAGGCGGCCCGGCTTAATCAGCCGGGCCGTCTTAGGTTGGACTCAGGTTCCACGGGTTATGGACACTATGAACGTACCCGATAAACGCCCCCCTGCCCACGGATTCGGGCCGAGCGGTCGAAAGGGGGGGTCAAGCGGTCACAGGCGACGGTGAAAGGCAGGCGAGAGCGGCCCCTTTTGTGCTATCCTTGAGTCGTCATGGCGGAGCAAAAAGTGGAAATGAAGTTCGGGTCTGGATTTTCGACCCGGCAGGTCGCTGAAGAAGCGGCCCGGGAGGCCGTCCTGCTGGCCAAGGAAGAGCTTGGGGCGCAGCGCTGCGACCTCGTGCTCCTCTTCATCACCATGAGCTACGAGAAGGACTTCGAGCTTGTGAGCCGCATCGTTCGCGAGGAAACCGGCGCGGAGGTCTTCCTGGGACTCACCTGCGAGAGCATCATCGGCCGCAGCCGCGAGATCGAGCGCACGAGCGCCATTTCAGTGTTCTGCGCCTCCCTACCGGGCGTCGAGATCGTGCCTTTTTACATCACCCAGTCGGAGCTGGAGCTCATGTCACGGGAATCCCAACTGGAGAAGTCCCTGGGCGTGAACAAGAACCAGGAGCCCACGTTCATCCTCCTGCCCGATCCCTTCACGATCGACGTCAAGTTCATGGTGGACGCGATCAACCAGGCCTATCCGGATCAAAAGGTGCTCGGAGGCATGGCGAGCGGCGCGACCGAGCCCGGGGCGAACGTGCTTTTCTTCAACGACGAGATGCATCAGGAGGGCGCCGTGGGCGCCGCCCTGTACGGTAACCTGGTGTTGAAGACCATCGTCTCGCAGGGCTGCCGGCCGATCGGGGAGCCGTTCATCGTGACGCAGGCGCACACGAACGTGATTCAGAAGCTGGCGGGCGAGCCCGCCCTGGCGGTGCTGCAGAAGACGCTCGAGGCCGCGCCTGAGCACGACCGGGACCTTGCGAAAAACGCCATTTTCGTGGGCCGCGCGATCGACGAGTACAAGCAGCACCTTTCACGGGGAGACTTCTTGATTCGCAACCTCATGGGCGTGGATGCAAAGTCCGGGGCCATCGCGGTCACGGACTTTTTCGAGCCGGGCCAGACGATTCAATTCCATGTGCGGGACGGGGCGTCCGCGCACGAAGACCTGGAGCTTTTGCTGAAGGCCGAGCGCGAGCAGGGCGGAGCCGGATCGGTGCCGAGGGGCGCTTTGGTCTTCAGTTGCAACGGCCGCGGCAGCCGGCTTTTTGAGGAATCCAACCACGACATCGGGGCCATCCAGAAGTACCTCGGCCCCTTCCCCGCCGCCGGCTTCTTCGCCGCGGGCGAAATCGGCCCCGTCGGCAGCCGCAACTTCATCCACGGCTTCACCGCCTCCATCGGCCTGTTCTTCCCCAAAAAATAGTAGGTAGTAGGGACCGTTTCTCAAGTAGCCAGGTCTCCCGCACGGACCCCCCACCCTTGCCCGGCTAGCCGCACGAAAGACTGGCAGAATATGACTTAATCCGGTAAAATGCGCCTTCCCTCAAAAACCCAGGGCCTGTCATCCCCTTCTCGTTGGCGCCCCTCCTGACAAGCTCAAAAGCTAAGGAGGATCATCATGCCTAGGACCCCCAGGCCCCTGTACGACCGAGGCACTTACCACATCGTTTTCCGGGGAAACAATCGCCTAGCGATATTTGATATCGAAGGCGGCGTGGACTACTTCATGCGCTGTTTGCGGTTGGCTAAGCGAAAGTTTTCTTGGAAGCTCTACCACTATTGCATTATGAACAATCACGTGCATCTTCTCATTGAGATCGAGCGCGGTTCCAACCTGCCCAAACTCATGCAGTTTCTGCTCCTTAAATACTCGCTCTGGTATAGGCGTCAAACTGGCTACGTCGGATACCTATGGCAGGGGCGGTACAAGAGCTTCGTGATTGAGGATGACAGCTATTTTATTGAATGCGGCAGATACATTGAGCGAAACCCGGTGCGGGCCGGAATCGTGAATGACCCCAAAAAATATTCATACTCGAGCTATCTTCACTACGCATTCGGCAAAGCCGACCCTCTGATTGACGATGACCCCTACTACCGGGGCCTCGGCCGCGACCTACTGGCACGCCAGCAGAATTATCGGGAGCTGGTAAAGATTGAACGCCCGTATGATGGCGTTCTCGATGGGGCGATCGCCCGGACGCTGGCCCGTAAGTGTCGGAGCTTCAGGGATGGGGAGTCCGTGCGGGAGACCTGGCTACTTGAGAAACGGTCCCAATATTAGGCGGGGGGTTCGGAACGCCTGAAGTTCACCCACGATTCCTTAACGTGGTGGACGTCACGATCGTCCACGGTACGATCTGTGCGGTGGACCCACGTGACAGCAGCGCTGCGTCTCCGCTCCGGATCCGGGTTCCTCGGATCCGCGAGCTTGAAATCCACCAGGACGGTCAGAAACGTCTCGCCGTTCACGGTCGTGCTTTGAGCGCTGAAACGATAGATATTGATGTACTCCGGCAGGGTCCGCAGGGCCGCGGCAATCACGCTCCAGGCAACCTTTTTGTAAAAGCCCGGGTCCGCTGCTCCAGAAACAACCTGGGCTCGATAGTCACTATACGGGTACTGGACCTGAACAGGAGAGATGACATCCCGCTTGTACTTGGTGCGGCGGACGAGGAACACGCTAGCCACGTTGGCGGTCGACAAGAACTGGTCCCAAGTAATCCGCACGGTGGCCAGCATCGGTAGGTCCTCGTAAATATGCCAGCCGTTCCGCGGTTCCAGAAAATCGTATCTGTCCACAGGGCCGGCGGGCGCAAATCCCAGCAATTCGAACTCATGCGGGAAGATTCCATTATTCTCCAGCACCTTTTCGATCTCCCTGCGGTCTGAGTCAAGCGCCCTGGATCCCGTCACGTGAAGCTCGTCTGAGGTGAACCGCAAGTCAAGGGGCCGCAGCGTGCTCCCCGACGGATCCTCGGATGAGGAAACGTCCTGATCGTAGAAATGTGCCATGATCAATGGAGGAATGTGCTCGTAGAACGCATCGGGCGCGCTACCAACCTGGAAATCGAGGACGAGGACGCCCAGTTTAAAGGGAACTGAAAGATCCCGTAACGGAGCATAGGCAAACCGCAGGTGTTTCTGGGTGCCG
>CAZPNG010000270.1:0-4644 GCA_964587845.1 uncultured bacterium
AGAAGGCGCTGGTTGACGCCAAGCGCGGCAAGGTTTTCACCAAGCTGATCCGCGAGATCACGGTGGCTGCGCGCACGGGCGGAGGCAAACCGGACAACAACCCGCGCCTCAGGGTGGCGATGGAATCGGCGCGGGCCGCCAACATGCCTGCCGAAAATATCGAGCGGGCCATCAAGAAGGGCACCGGCGAACTCGAGGGGCAGACCATCGAAGAGGTGGTTTACGAGGGCTATGGGCCCGGGGGCGTGGCGATTTACGTGCAGTGCCTCTCCGACAACAAGAACCGCACGGCCTCCGAGATCCGCAACATTTTCGGCAAGCGAGGCGGCAACATGGCGGGCGCAGGCTCCGTCGCGTGGTTGTTTGAGAAAAAGGGCCTGATGGTCGTGGAAGCCCAAGGCGTCACGGAGGACCAGGTGTTGGGCATCGTGCTGGAGGCGGGGGCTGAAGACATGAAGCAAGAGGGGGATGCTTTCGTGGTGACCACGAGCCCCCATGATTTCGAGCGCGTGCGCCAGGCCTTGGTGGCAGCCAAGTTGACGATTCGCTCCTCGGACGTCACGATGATCCCCAAGTCGCAGACACCCGTGGGACACGCAGAGGCGAAAGCTGTGCTGGGTTTAATTGAAGCGCTCGACGAGCAGGACGATGTGCAGAGCGTGCACGCAAACTTTGAAATTCCGGACGAACTCATGAAGGAAATCGCTTAAATGGTGGATCGTGAAGGAATTGTGGTGAAGATCAAGCGCTGGCAGGCGGAGTTGGACGAGATGATTCGTACGCTCCAGGCCCAGGGCAAGAGCGCCAGCGACCCGTTGGTCGTGGTGTTGCAGAAGCGGCGCGAGGAGATGGACTCTTTCGTTCAAGCCGTGCTCGACCGCAGCGTGATCGCGCGCGGCGATGTCCAGTTTCAGCCCGAGCCCGTCCTCGAGGAGATGGAAGAGAAGGTGAGGAAGGTGAAATCGGGCCTGCGCAAGATCAAAGAGCTGGCGAAGGAAAAGAAGAAGATCCTCAAAGACATCGCCCAGTAGGGAGGGACAAGGCCGTTTCCACAGCTCCGGTTCCCCCGGGCTTGCCCGGGGGAACCGGAGCAGTACCTGCCCAGCGTTCCATGCCCCGGGCAGGTGGCCGAGCGAAGCGAGGTCCCTTGACGCCCGCAGCCTCTCGCACCGACGGAGGATGCTGCTAGCGCCGGCCATGGCGTCCGAGAATCGCAAGCTCTGGGGATGGCGCAGGATCCTCATCGTCACCTCGGCCGCCTTCTACCTGTCGGTCTGGGTGTTCTTCACGGCGCAGGAGCTTGTCCGCACGAACGAGAAGTTTTGGAGGGTTGAGCAGCACCACAAGCCCCACAAGAACACGTTGATCCCGTACTCCAAAGCGTGGTACGTGATCCTGGCCACCGAGGACTTTCTGGTCCTGTCATCTGCGTATCGAGCCCAGGAGGCGGAGCGAAAGTTTAACCAGAATGTCGGGCTGGCAGGCGAGCTGGGCTATGATCTGCGGGCCATGCGGGAGTGGCTTCACGACACCGCCCGGCACGCGGAGGAATTTCCGTTGAAATCCTACTTCACCCGCGACGGTGATGAGATTGCGTACCGTGACCTTCGCGCCAGCGGCTTTCCGCGCCGCGATGACTCGACCTTCGCCCACATCTTCTTCAAGGAATTGTTCACCCGCTACGACCTCGTGGTGTCGTTTTTTCTGATGCCGTTCATCTGCGCCCCCATTTTTATTGCGGTCGGCATGGTCGAGGCCTTCCGCTCCCCGGACTTGGGGCTGCGCTGGCGCGCCGTGGTGCTGGCGCTGAGCCTGGTGTTTCTCCTGCAGGCGATTCTGTACCACTATCTTTATGTGCTGGGGGAATCAGGCGTTGGGTCTCAGCCGGCGCTCGCCCCCCTGAAGGGAGTTTCCAAGGCGGCATGAATCGATTCCGGGAGCGGCTGGAGAGGTGCGGCGCGGCTCTGACGAAGCGCGTGGAGATTTTGCAGGTCAACCTGGGCAAGTACTGCAATCTGGCCTGCGTGCATTGCCATGTGGAGGCCGGCCCCACGCGTACGCGCGAAAACATGGACGCGGCCACGGCCCGCGCGGTCCTGGAAGCCGTGGACCGGCTCGGGGTGCGCGTTCTGGATCTCACGGGTGGGGCTCCGGAGCTCCATCCGTCTTTCCGCATGCTTGTCCAGGAGGCGATGCGCCGGTCGGTTCACGTGATGGACCGCTCGAATCTCACGGTGCTCTTCGAGCCCGGGCAGGAGGACCTGGCGGATTTCCTGGCGCGCCATCGCGTGGAAGTGATTGCGTCCCTGCCGTGCTACACGAGGGAAAACGTGGACAAGCAGCGCGGAGAGGGCACCTTCGAGGCCTCGATTCGCGCGCTTCAGGAGTTCAACCGCCTCGGCTACGGCGGGGGGAACGGCCTGGAGCTCCACCTCGTTTACAACCCCGTGGGCCCGCAGTTGCCGCCGCCCCAGGCCGAGCTTGAGCGGGATTACAAGGAGCGGCTTCGCGAAGATTTTGGAATCGTCTTCGACCGCCTCTATACGATCACCAATGTCCCCATCACGCGCTATGCGAAGGTCCTCAGGGCCTTCAAGCAGTACGAGGGCTACGTGCAGCTTCTCGAAGAGAGCTTCAACCCGCGCACCCTGCCGGGCCTGATGTGCCGCAACACGCTGAGCGTGGGGTGGGACGGCCGCCTGTATGACTGCGATTTCAACCAAATGCTCGGGCTTTCCCTCACTCGAGGCGGCCGCGAGATCACCCTTGGGGACGTCACGGCCCAAGACCTCGAGGGCCGGGCTGTCCTGACGGGGGATCACTGTTTCGCCTGCGCGGCCGGCGCCGGCTCCAGCTGCTGCGGCGCCCTCCTCCCTTAGGGGTCTGACCCCTTTTCCCTCGAAAGTGCCACCCCTGCAGGCCAGAGGGGTGGCACTTTTTGCCCAAAAGGGGTCAGACCCCTGCGGGAGTGGGTGCTGTCTTGCAGCCGGCCGGGCATGTGGTATACTTTTTTTAGAAGGACAATTTGAGTCTGTCCGAAAGGGCGAACCCGGGGAAACCCGGGGGAGCAAAGCTGCAGGCCTAAACCTCGGAAATCCTTAAAGGAACCGGGGCAGGGTGGCTGGGTTGCCGAAGACAGAGTGCACCTTAGCCCTAGGCTTCGACAGCGAAGTTTAGGGTCTTTTTTTTGGGCTGCCATGCAACGTGAACGTTGAACATCAACATTCAATGAAACACCATGACGACGGGAGAGTGGGCAGTATCGCGGCGGCCAGGGAAGTGGGCATTTCCCTGCGCCAGCTCTACCATTGGGTGGACGCGCTGCAGGTGGTGCTTCCGCAGGTGGACACGAACGGCACGCGCAGGTTCCGCCGCTTCAGCCAGGACGATCTTGAGAAACTCCGGCAGGTGCGCCGGTGGGTGGAAGGCGGCTACACACTGCAGGCGGCGGCCGGCATTGTGAAGGGGAGCCGCAAGCCCGTTTAAGGTTGGGGCGCTTGCCCCTGCCCGGGCGGAAAGTCGGGGGGTCGCGGTGGCACAGGACGTTGTCAGAATCCTCCTCGCGGAGGACAATCCCGGGGACGCGCGCACGGTGCGGGAGCTCGCGGAGAAAGTCGGGAGCCTGCGCGCCCTATTCAAGGGAGTTGAAAATCTCCTGGGCCTGCTGGATTCCCTGGCCCGGGAGGTCACCGATGTGGTGCTGCTGGACCTGACGCTTCCCGACGTGAGCGGCCTGGAGGCGGTCGAGCGGGCGTGCGAGCAAGCGCCGGGCGTGCCCATCGTGGTGCTGGCGCCGCAAGAGGACGAGAAGCTGGCGCTCGACGTGCTCAAGGCCGGCGCTCAGGACTTTCTGGTGAAGGGAAGATTCGACGGCGCGCAGCTCGCGCGCACGCTGCGCTACGCCATAGAGCGTAAGCGCGTGGAACGCGAGCTGGCGAGGCATGCCTCTTATGCCTGGCTCAATCCTCATCCGGTCATCGAGACCGATCTGGCCGGGAAAATCACTTACCTCAATCACGCGGCGCAGCAGAAATTTCCGGACCTAGAGCTCACGGGCATGGCCCATGTCGTTTTGGAAGGCATCGAAGCCGCGGTGGCGGAGCTTCGCAAGACCGGGCATAACAGCCTGGTACGCCTCATCGCTCACGGGGGGCGCATCTATGAAGAGCAGCTCACGCACGTCGCGCAGGGCGGACACGTGCGCAT
The DNA here is from genome assembly GCA_964587845.1 of uncultured bacterium. GTDB lineage: Bacteria > Omnitrophota > Omnitrophia > Omnitrophales > CAZPNG01 > CAZPNG01. The sequence continues at coordinate 4,207 of CAZPNG010000270.1, forward strand.
TTACGTGGCGGACGTGACGGAGTACAAGCGCGCGGAGGATAAGCTGCGCGCGCACTCCCAGGAGCTCGAGCGCTTGAACCGCCTCATGCTCGGCCGCGAAGCCAAGATGATTGAGCTCAAGGAGCACGTGAAGCGCCTGGAGGGGAAACAACTGGGCGCGCTCGGCACCCATGCTTAAACGACTGAAGATTCGCCAAAGGCTGCTCTTGGGCTACCTCGCGATCGCGCTTCTGGTGGCCGCGGTTTCTTTCTTCTGTTACAACGAGCTCATCAAGGTCCTCGCTCCCCTCACCTCCGACATTCCACGTGGGCTGGACGAGATCGAGACCACCTCGCGCCTCGACTCCCTCGCCCAGCGCATCCGCTACTTCGACCAGGTCCTCACGCAGTCGGCCCGCGAATATGCCGTCAAGGGGGAGCGCAAGTGGAAAGACCGGT
>CAZPNG010000271.1:0-8088 GCA_964587845.1 uncultured bacterium
AGAAACTCCCTGACGCCATGCTGGCCAAGCGAATCATCCCTTGCCTGGACGTGCACAAGGGCCGGGTGGTCAAGGGCGTGAAGTTCGTCGAACTGCGGGACGCCGGAGACCCGGTGGCGTGCGCCAAGGCCTACGATGAGGCGGGCGCCGACGAGCTTGTCTTTCTAGACATCACCGCGAGCCACGAGCAGCGCGCCATCCTGCTCGAGGTCGTGCGCAAGGTGGCGGAATGCGTTTACATCCCGTTTACCGTGGGCGGCGGCATTCGCTCGGTGGACGACATCCGCGATCTTCTGCGAGCCGGCGCGGACAAGGTGTCCATCAACACGGCGGCGGTGGAGCGGCCGGAGCTCACGGCCGAGGCCTCCAGCCGTTTTGGAGCGCAGTGCATTGTGGCCGCCATCGACTGCAAGCAAGTCTCGCGCGAGCGTTGGGAGGTCTTCGTGCACGGCGGGCGCACCCCGGCGGGGCTTGAGACCGTGGCCTGGGCCCGGCGCGCCGTGGAGCTGGGTGCCGGGGAGATCTTGCTGACGAGCATGGACCGTGACGGCACCAAGCTCGGCTACGATCTCGCGATCACGCGCAGGGTGGCCGACGCCGTGCCTGTTCCCGTGATCGCATCGGGCGGCGCGGGCGCAAGAGAGCATTTTTTGGAGGTTTTTCGCTCGTGCGGCTGTGACGCCGCACTGGCCGCGTCGCTTTTTCATTTTGCCGAGCTCACCGTGCAGGAGACCAAGCAGTATCTCGCCGACCACGGCATTGTGGTTCGGCTTTGAAAGGAACGGAGAAAGGGGGAGGCCGTGGTTTTTCACTTTGATGAGAAGGGCCTGGCGCCCGCCATCGTTCAGGACGCGCGCTCGGGCGAGGTCCTGATGCTTGCGTACGTGAATGCGGAGGCCGTCAAGCGCATGTTCGCGGAGGGCGTGACGTATTTTTACTCGCGCTCGCGAAACAAGCTGTGGAAGAAGGGCGAAAGCTCCGGGCACCTGCAAAAGGTGAAGGAGGTCCTCACCGACTGCGACCAGGACGCGCTGCTCATCAAGGTGGAGCAAGTGGGCGGGGCCTGCCACCTCGGCTACCGCACGTGTTTTGTCCACCAGGTCGATCAGACCGGAAAAATCGTGGCGGTCACGCAGGAAAAGGTGTTTGACCCGGAGAGAGCGTACAAGAATTCCGGAGGTTCCTCCGCCAAGGGGCACGGGTCGCCCACGTGAACGTCTCGGTCCTGCCGGACTACTCCTTGTTTGCGCGCCTCGCCCGCAAGGGCGTGCTGGTCCCCCTGTGCCTCAAGCGCCTGGCCGACCTGGAGACGCCCGCAAGCGCGTTCCTGAAGCTCGGCGGGCTTCGCCAGGATGGATTCCTCTTCGAGTCGGTCGAGCAGGGGAGCAAGCTGGGGCGCTACTCGATCATGGGCGTGGATCCAAGCTTTGTGATCGAATCCGGATACCCTGCCCGTGGCGTGCCGGGCTCGGGCCGCGCCGTGGTGCCGCCCGAGCTTTTGTTGCCCACCCTGCGCGCCGTTCTTCGCAAGAAGCGCGTGCCTCGCCTTTCCCACTTGCCGCGCTTCCTGGGCGGCCTGGTGGGGTTTCTCGGCTACGAGATGGTGGCCCAGTGCGAGACGATTAACCTTCGGCCCAAGCCGCGGCTTGCGATTCCCGACAGCGTGTTCTTCGGCGTCGAAGACCTTGTGGTCTTTGACCACGTGGATCACACGCTGCTCCTCATCCATCTGGCGGACGGTTCCCGTGCCCCCCGCAAAGCGTACGAGCGGGGCGTGCGGCGTCTCGTGAAGCTGAATGCAGCGCTCGCCCGCAACGCCCACCTTGACGCGACGCTCAAGACCCGGGACTTTGGAGAGATCCGCCCGAACATGACCCCCAGGGAGTTTTCCGCGAAGGTGAAGCGCATCCTGGAGTACATCCGGGCGGGAGACGTCATTCAGGTCGTCTTGTCCCAACGTTTCGATCTGGGCCGCATCAGCCAGGACTTCTGGGTATACCGCTACCTTCGTTCGCTGAACCCCTCGCCCTACATGTTTTATTTCCGATACGGAGACCTGCGCCTGATCGGCTCTTCGCCCGAAGCGCTTGTGAGGAAGACGGGCCGTGACGTCCTTCTTGCCCCCATTGCAGGCACGCGCCGGCGCGGGCTCGACGAGGCCGAAGACACGCGTCTGGAACAGGAGCTTCGCTCGAGCGCCAAGGAGCTCGCGGAACACGTGATGCTGGTCGATCTGGGCCGCAATGACATCGGCCGTGTCTGTGACTTCAGCTCTGTGAAGGTCGCCGACTACGCCCGCACGGAGCGCTACTCGCACGTCATGCACTTGGTGAGCGAGGTCCACGGGCGCATGGCCAAGGGGTTTGACGCGATCGATCTCCTGAAGGCCACCTTTCCCGCGGGCACCGTGACCGGCGCCCCCAAGGTGCGCGCGATGCAAATTATTGATGAGCTCGAGCCGGACAGCCGCGGCCCCTACGCGGGTGCGATGGGGTATTTGAGCTACACGGGGGATCTCGACATGTGCATCACGATCCGCACGCTCGTGGTGCATCGCGGTCGCGCGACCGTGCAGGCGGGAGCCGGCATCGTGAACGATTCCAAGCCCGCCCACGAGTATCAGGAGACGATCAACAAGGCCCGCGCCGTGGTGCAGGCCATCCAGGCGGGCAAGAGAAGGGCATGAAAGCGCGCGTGCTGGTCATCGACAACTACGATTCCTTCACCTACAACCTCGTCCAATATCTCGGCGAGCTTGGGGCAAAGGTCCAGGTGCGGCGAAACGACGCCGTCAGCTTAAGCGACATTCTCGCGATGAAGCCCACGCACATCGTCATTTCCCCGGGGCCGTGCACGCCCAAAGAGGCTGGCATCTCCAACGACGTGATCCGCACCTTCAGCGGGCGCTTGCCCATCCTGGGAGTGTGCCTGGGTCATCAGTGCTTGGGGTACGTCTTCGGAGGAAAAGTGGTGCGGGCCGGGCGCATCATGCACGGCAAGACCTCGGAGATTTTGCACAATCGACGCGGACTTTTTCGGGGCCTGCCTCACCCCTTCCGCGCCACGCGCTACCACTCGCTTCTCGTCGAGCGCGCCTCCTGTCCCAAAGTTCTCGAGATTACAGCGTGGACTGAGCAAGGAGAGATCATGGGCCTGGCGCACCGCACGCATCTGACGTGGGGCGTGCAGTTCCACCCCGAATCCATCCTCACGCAGGGCGGCAAGACCCTGCTCGCTAACTTTTTAGCCCTGTCTCCGCGCTCTCGAAAAGCCCGCGTTGTGAAATCACGAGCGTAACCGCAAGTCCCAGGGCGACGGCGGCTCCGTTGGCCGCCAGGTCCCGGGGATCGAACACCCGGTTCGGCAGGAAGTACTGAACACCCTCGTCCACCATTCCCACCACAAACCCAATGGCCATCGCGTAGCGGCAGGCCATCCACCGGCTGGCCGCCAGATGCACCGTGCGGTAGAGGAAAAAAGCAAGAAATCCGTACTCGACAAAGTGAAAGCGCTCCGGCGGATAAGGGAGCTGAGATAGGGCGTAGCCGTAGGCGGCCAGCAAGGGGACGATCAGGGCGAGCCGCAAGAGCCGGCGGGTCTTGAGCCTGACGAAAAGATAAAAAGCCCAGAGGACGAGCACGGCTGCGATCAGGAAGTTGAGGGCGAGAACCGCCAGGTGGCGCTCACCGAGCCAGCCCCACACCTCGGGCGCGACCGGCAACGACATAAAAAGGAAGGCGGTGTAGAGGAGGGTGGTCGCCCAAGCCCGGCCCGGCGAGCGGAAAAGGGGATCGAGAAGAAGCATGGATCATAGGATACCATGCGCCGCCGCCCCGCTCCCTCTTGCGAGAGAGAGAAAGTTGCTGTAGAATGCTGTCTCGTTTTGATACATATGAATAAGATCCTGCTGAAACTTGCTCAGGGCTCATCTCTCAAAGGCACCGAGACTGCCTCGCTTCTTCAAGCCATCTCGCGCGGCGAGGCATCGGAGTCTTTTGCCGGCGCCTTTCTTTTGCTCATGAAGCGCAAAGGCGAAACGGCTCAGGAGATTGCCAGCGCCGCCCGCTTCTTTCGTCAAATCGGTGTCCGGCTTCACACCCGTTGGACCGACTGTGTTGATGCATGCGGCACGGGCGGGGACGGACAACGCACCCTGAACGCATCCACTCTCGCTGCGCTCGTTGCCGCGAGCGGGGGAGTGCACGTCGCCAAACACGGCAACCGGGCGGCTTCCTCCCCGTGCGGGAGCTCCGACCTGCTCGAAGCGCTCGGGTTCCACCTTGATCGGCCGCCGGCTCGAGTCGAGCGAGCTCTGGCCGAGACGGGATTTACGTACTGCCATGCGCCGCTCTACCAACCCGCTCTGGCCAGGGTGGCTCCGCTTCGCAGAGCCCTGGGCGTGCGCACCCTGTTTAATCTCCTGGGGCCGCTCCTGAATCCCTTTCGCGTCCGGCGGCAACTGGTGGGCACCGGCACCCAAGCTCACGCCGCGCTGATAGCGCGAGCTCTGCAAGCCCTGGGCACGCAACGCTCGCTCGTGGTCAGTTCCGAAGACGGTTTGGACGAAATCTCCGTGTGCCGTGACACCTGGGCGTGGGAGCTGGCAGGGTCCAGGAAGCGGCGCTTGCGCATCCGGCCCGAAGACCTGGGCCTGCGCCGATACCCCCTGGAAAGCCTTCGCGCGCGAACCCGCGCCGAGTGCATCCGCGCCGCGCGCGCCCTGCTGGCAGGGCGGGGGAGCGAGGCGGCCCGCGCGTTCGTGGCCGCCAATGCGGGGGCCTTGTTTTACCTCTCCGGCCGGGAGAGAACGCTCGCACAGGGCACGAGCCGTGCCCTCGCGCTCCTGCGTACCCGAGCGCCGCAAGCGCTTCTCGCGCGTGCGAGAAGGATCTTATGATCCTCAATGACATCTTGCACCACAAGCGGGTTGCGGTGGAAGCGCTCAAGGCGCGCTATCCCGAGGAGAAACTTCGCAAGCGCGCTTTGGTCAAGCCCACGAAGAGGCGGTCGCTTGCGCGGGCCATTGAGCGGGCCAGCGAGATCGCCCTGATTGCGGAACTCAAGAAAGCCTCCCCCTCCGAGGGCCTGTTGCGCCCGGCTTTCCACCTGACAGAACTGGCCGAGACGTACGCAGCCGCCGGCGTGGCGGCCATTTCGGTGCTGACGGACGCGCCGTATTTCAAAGGGCGGATCAGCTACCTAAAAAAAGTCCGGCAGGTGTGCGCCTGCCCGGTCCTGCGCAAAGATTTCCTGATCGACCGGGCTCAAGTCTACGAGAGCGCCATTTACGAGGCGGACGCTGTGCTCTTGATCGCCTCCCTCCTTTCAGGCGAAGAACTCAAGGACTTTCGCGCGCTCGCCGAGGACTTGGGCCTCGAGGCGCTCGTGGAGGTGCATTCGCGCGAGGATGTGGACAAGGCCCTCAGTGCAGGGGCCCGCATCATCGGGATCAATCACCGCAACCTCGAGACCTTCCAGATGGACCCGGACCGCACCGCACAGCTCATCGGCTTCATTCCCGACGAGCGTTGGGTGGTCGCGGAGAGCGGAATCCAAACACGGGCGGACATTCTCGGCCTTAAGAGCCTGGGCGCCGACGCCGTGCTGGTGGGAAGCTCGCTCATGAAAGCCCCGGATGTCGGCGCCAAGCTCAAGTCTCTGCTCGGCAAAGGAGGCGCCTGATGCGCGTGAAGATCTGCGGCCTGACACGGCCTGAAGATGCCGTAGCCTGCCGGCGGTTGGGGGCGGACTTTTTGGGCATGATTTTCGCGGAAAGCCCGCGCCGCCTGAGCCTTGAACAGGCCCGGGAGATCGTAACAGCGTTGCCCGACTTTAAGGGGTTTGTCGGGGTGTTTTGCGACGAGCCGGCCAGCGCAGTCGAGCGCGTCGCGCGCGAACTCGGGATCTCCATCCTTCAATTCCATGGCAACGAATCTCCCGTGACCTGCGACGCCTTTCGTCGCCGCGGATTCCGGGTCATCAAGGCCTTCGGGATCGTCTCGCGCGAGAGCCTCGCTCTCATGGACGCCTATGATCTCCAGGATATCCTGCTCGATTGCGGCCGGGGAGCGCGCACCGGCGGTACCGGGACACCCTTCGACTGGAGCGTGCTCAAGGGATGGAACGCGCGCGGGCGCAACGTTTTCATCTCCGGGGGCCTTGCGCCCGAGAACGTCGGCGGGCTCTTGGACCTCTATGCCCCCTACGCAGTCGATGCCTCAAGCCGCCTTGAAGAGCGCCCCGGCGAGAAAAACCTCGAGCTCGTCAAGCTCTTTATCGAGCGCGCCAATTCAACGAGCCGAGCCGGAAGGCCGTCATGATTCGCCGACCGGAGTTCTCACGCCGGCTGCTCTCGAAGCTCGACAAGCTCGATGCTCCCGCGCTGCGCCATAAAATTGAGGAGCTCCTGGAGGACCAGGGCTTTCTGGAACGCATCCTCATGGGCGTGCGGGAAGGGGTGCTCGTGACCACGCTTTCCGGGGAACTTTTGTACGCGAATCCCGCGGCTTGCGAGATGCTGGCCCTGCAGGGCGAGACGCTCGCGGCGGGCGCGAAGCTTGCGGACCTGTTGTCCGATGAGAGAGGGCTGCGCGATTTCGTGGCCAATGCGCTCGCCAACCCCGAGGCGTCCTTCGTCGAAATCGTCGACCTCCTGCATCCCAGGCGCTTGACGGCTTCGGTGGCCGCCCGGCCCATTCGCGGCCCCGCCCGTGAGGTGGCGGCTCTCTTGGTGCTCCTGGATAACCGCACGCGCGAGCGTGAGGAAACCCGGGCTCTTTCGCAGCTTGAGAAAATAGAGTCGCTCATGAATCTGGCTTCCGCCGTGGCGCATGAGCTCGGCAATCCGCTCAATGCCATCTTGATTCACCTGCGCCTCCTGGGCGACGCCGTGCGAGAGCTTCCGACGGCGCGGCAAAAGAAGCTCCTAGCTAGCGTGGACACCTTGACCGCCGAGACACGGCGCCTGGACGCCATCATCAAACATTTTCTCGGGACCACACGCCGCAAGCAGAAACCGTTCGTCGAAGCCGCCCTGCAGGAGGTGGTCGAGGAGGTTTGCCAGGTGCTGGCGCCTGAACTTCAGGCGGACCGTATCGAGCTCACCTTGAAGCTGTCACGCCGCGTGCCCCCGTTTTTGATGGATCCCGAACGCATCCACGAGGCCGTTTTGAATCTTGTTTCCAACGCCATCCAGGCTATGCCCAAAGGTGGCCGGCTCACGGTGTCGACCGACCGAAAAGGGGACGTGGCGATTTTGGCGGTCGCGGACCAGGGCACCGGCATTCCTTCCCGAGACATCCCCCGTCTTTTCGAAGGGGCGTTTACCACCAAACACCGGGGCTCGGGACTCGGGCTTTTGATCACCCACGGCATCGTCCGGGAACACGGCGGCCGCATCCGCGTGGCCTCCCGGGAAGGCTCCGGCTCCACGTTCACCGTGGAACTCCCCATTCGCAGGGGAACCCTCCAGTTGCCAGCGAGAAAAGCGCTTGAAAGGGCAAGCCCATGAACGATCACATCCTGATCATTGAAGATGACAAGTCGACTCGTGAGGGGTTGGCGCAACACCTTGAGAAGAAGGGCTACGAGGTAAGCCTGGCACCTGACCGCGACGCGGCCTTGGAGAAAGCGCGCGAAGGGCATCCGGATCTCGCGCTCATGGACCTGCGCGTGCCGGGCGTGGAGGGGCTCGATCTGTTGCGCGAGTTCCTGAAAAGTTTCCCGGAAACGCCGGTGATCATGCTCACCGCGTACGGAACCGTGGAAAGCGCCGTGCAAGCGATGAAGGCGGGCTCGTACTACTACCTAACCAAGCCCGTGAATCTCGATGAAATCGATCTCGTCGTGAAGAAAGCCCTGCGCGAACGCACCCTCCTCGCCGAGAACCAGGCGTTGCGGGAGGACCTTGCCCGCTTACAGGGGCCGCAGGCGATCCTCGGCGCGACCCCCACGTGGAAGAAGTTCCTGCGCTGGACCGAGCGGGTGGCCCGCTCGGATGCGCCGGTCGTCATTCAAGGCGAGAGCGGGAGCGGCAAGGAGCTCCTCAGTCGATTTGTTCACGACCGCAGCGCCCGGGCCAAGGGCCCT
>CAZPNG010000272.1:0-5421 GCA_964587845.1 uncultured bacterium
CGGTGCGCGAACGGATGTCATTCTCGAACGATTTGACAGGGACGTGGCAGCCCAAAAGCTGGATGTCGTGGTGGTGCTGGCCGGCGTCAACGATCTTTATCAGGGCGTCTCTGTCGAGCGCATCCACCAAAATCTGCAGGCCATTTGGCGGCGTGGCCAGGATCAGGGGATGCGGGTCATGGCCTGCACGGTGCTTCCTTACGACCGGGCAACCCGCGAGGTCCGCGTTGCCATGCGCGAGCTCAACGCCTGGATCCAAGCCGAGGCGGGCCGACAGGGCTTGGGCTTCTGCGACACGCATGCCGTCGCAGAAAATCCCGCGCGGCCGGGCATCCTGGCGGGTTCGCCCGACGGCTTTCACCCGGACGTGCCAACCTATCGGCGCGTGGGCGAGGCCGTGGCGGATGCGCTTGAGCGCTGGATGGCCAAGTGGGATTGAGCGTTCTTGTGGTCGTGATGTCCATCGCAGCGGGCGGCTGCTCAAGGAATTATTGGCCGGCCTTGTTCGAGATGTTCATAGCTGAAAGCGCTCATCAAAAAGGGGCCGCGCTCGCCACTCAAAAGGGCGCTGACCCCAAGGAGCGCCTCAAGCATTACCGGACCGCTTGCGAGCACTTCAAAAAGGCGTACGACCGGAATCCCGGCATTTTTACCTTAAACCGCATCCTGTCGGCCGCGGAGTCATGCGCGTGGATTGAAGATCACGCGGGCGAAGGCCTGTTCTCCGAGTTCAGCGACCGCTACGTCCGCGAGCATCCGGATGAAGCCGAGTACGGGGATGCGGGCGTGGATGTGATGGAGTTTTGAGCACCTAACAAAACCCCTAGGGAGGCGATCATGAGACGATGGGCGGGCTTGATTCTAGGAGCTATTCTGATTCTGGCTGCGGATCCGCTCGCGGCCAAAACGCCTTTCACCAAGCTCGGCCGCGGCCTGTCCAACGTGGTCTTAAGCCCGCTGGAGATTTCCACCAACATGGGGAAGGCCGCGCAGAGGAGGGAAAGTTTCGGCGACGGCGCCTGGGAGGGGTTTGCTTCCGGCCTCTTTTACTCGGTTCTACGCTTCGCGACCGGCCTGTATGACGTGGTGACTTTCCCGGTACCCCTCCCCTGGGACTATGAGCCGATCATGAAGCCGGACTACCTGCTGGACGAGTGGCACAAGACCTTTCCCGCCATTCGCAAGAAGCTGTAAGCGAAGATCCCGCTGATCGGTTATAATATAGCAATAAATATCAAAATAGATTAGTTAGAATCATCCGTTAGTCGCCTGCCGGCCTTGCTTGTTGCGTTATCGGCGGTTTTGTGGTATAAAGTAACTAGTCCTCTCATTTCTCTCCCAGGAAGGCTGGGGAAGATCCCCAGAAAAGGCTCGGGTGGTTCATCACGTCAAGCGGACTGTGGTGGCAGTCTGCATCTGTATCACTCTCTCAATTTGTCCTTCGTTCGGTGCGGCCCCAAAAGACGGGCGCGAAGACCGCGCGATTTTCCTGTTCGGTCTACCCGGCACGGGTGAGTATGAGGGCCTTTACGAGAAACTCCTCACTCGCTTCCACACCCTGCTTCGCTTCAACCACGTCGAGCAGTCGCGCTTCCTCGTCTTCACGAGCTGGCATGACCTGACCGATGTCCATGTGAGGCGAGCCCTGCGCCGCCGTTACGGCAGCGCAAAGTTTCTTCCCTCAACCCGCCTCGCCGTCACCCGCTTTTTCAAGTCTCCCGACCTTGCCCGCCAGGCGTTCGATGACGTCTTCATCGTGGTGGCCGGGCATGCAGACGGACGGGGGCCGGAGGCGCGGCTTCATCTCGCCGGACCCGATCTTCCGCTCGTCAAACTGGCCCGCTGGTGCGGCGCCGTGCGCGCCAAGCGCCTGGTGCTCGTCGTCCTCACGCCGCAGGGAGGCCTTTGGCGCTCTGCTCTGAAGGGGCCGGCGCGCGCGCTCATCGCCGGCAACGCGGATGCCGCCTTCGACCACCTGCCCAAGAACTTTCTCATCTCACTTCTGGACGCCTTCGATCGCCCGGACCCCGGTCCGGAAATCTCGCTCCATCAGGCGTTTTGGCGCGCGGCTGACGAGACCGCGTTTTGGTTCAAGCGCAACGGCTACCTGGCCACGGAGCAACCCGTCATGGACGAGGAGGGAGCGGTTGCGCGAAGGCCTGAAGCGTTCAAACCCGGTGATCCCAAGACCTTTGCCCACACCATAGTTTTTCAACGAGAAAGGAGCCTTGCCCATGTTCACACCTCCCATCACTCCGCCTGACCCGGCCACTGAAATTGAGAAGGCTTTTGATTCAACCGAGCCCGAAGTGGTCCTCGCGCTGGTGCGTGAGGCCTACGAGCGCCTGAAGCGCGCCCTGGGCACGGTCATTGTGGGCCAGCACGAGGCCATCGAGACCGTGTTCGTGGCGATTTTCGCGCGCGGCCACGTGCTCCTGGAAGGCGTGCCCGGCCTGGGCAAGACGCTCATGTTTCGCTCACTCGCCAAGCTCATGGGCCTGGAGTTTCGGCAGATCCAGTTCACGCCCGACCTCATGCCCTCCGACATCATCGGCACGGAAATCATCCAGACGGACCCGCGGACCAGTGAGCGCGCCCTGAAGTTCATGAAGGGCCCCGTGTTCGCCAATTTTGTCCTGGCCGATGAAATCAACCGCACGTCGCCCAAGACGCAGGCGGCGCTGCTTCAAGCCATGCAGGACCGGCAGGTGTCCGTGGGCCACCATACCTACGCGTTGCCCGACCCCTTTTTCGTGCTGGCCACGCAGAACCCCATCGAGCAGGAGGGTGTGTACCCGCTCCCCGAGGCGCAGCTCGACCGGTTCATGTTTAACGTCTGCATCGATTACCCGACCGACGAGGAAGAGATGGAGATCGTCAGCCGGTTTACGCAAAACGAGGCGCCGGAGGTCTCAGGCGTCCTGATCCGGGCGGACCTGGTTCCCATCCAGAACCTCGTGCGGAGCCTGCTGGTTTCGCGAGCCGTCGTGCGCTACATCGTGAGTCTCGTGGCTGCCACGCGGCCCAAATCAGGCGCGGCGAGCGAGTTCGTGAAGCGCTACGTGGAGTGCGGCGCCAGCCCGCGCGCCTCCATCGCCCTGACGCTGGCGGCAAAGGCCCGGGCGCTTCTCAAGGGACGCACGTGCGCCACCACCGAAGACGTGCGGGCCATGGCCCCGGCGATCTTGCGCCACCGCATGCTCATGAACTTTTCGGCCGAGGCGGACGGCGTGCGTTCGATCGATCTCATCAGTAAGGTCCTGGAAACAGTCCCCGTTCCCAAGGCGAAGTAATTCGTGAGCGCGCTCGCCGCTCTCCTACGGGAACTCAAGCGCCGCCCCCTGGGCGTTCGCCGCGTGATCGACGGGTTCTTTGTCGGTCTGCACCGCGGCCCGCGCCACGCTCAATCCCTGGAGTACGCCAAGCACCGCGACTACTATCCCGGCGATCCGCTCAAACTCGTCGACTGGAAGCTCTACGGCAAGACCGACCGTTTCTTCGTGCGCCAGTACGAGGAGCAGACGAACCTCGCGGCCTGGCTCCTGATCGATGCGAGCGGTTCGATGGGTTACGCGGGCGAGCGCGCGGCCCGTTCGAAGCTGGACTACGCAAAAGATTTGGCCGCCCAGCTGGCACGCTTACTGGCCAGCCAGCGCGACCTCGTGGGCCTGATGGCGCTCGCTCCCGGGCTGGCGCAAGTCATCCGGCCGCGGTCAACGCCCAAGCAGATGGCGAACTTTTTCTCCCGGCTCTCGGCCCTGGAAGCGAGGGGCTCGACCGAGCTTGCGGAGTCCTGCCGGGAGGTGGCTGCGAGGCTGCGGCGCCGCTCGCTCGTCTTCCTGTTTTCCGATTTTCTCATCTGTCCCGACGAACTGGAACGCGCGCTCAAATGCCTCCTGTCCAAGGGCAACGACGTCGTGGTTTTTCACGTGTTGGCCGAGGAAGAAGTCAGTTTCCCCTTCAATCGCTTGTCTCTTTTTGAGGATTTGGAGACCGGCAAGCGCCTGCTCATTTCGCCGCAGGCGATCCGCGAGGAGTATCTCAGTTCCATGGCCAAGCACCTCGAGGCGTTGCGTGAGCTTGTGGCCCGGGTTGGGGCGACGTATGTGCGCGCCCTGACGACGGAACCGCCCGAGGGTGTCCTCGCATCGCTCCTCATCCAAAGGGGGGCTCGGCGGAGATGATGCAGTTCGGCGCGCCGGCTTTCCTCGCGGGACTTGTCTCACTCGCGGTGCCCTTTCTCTTGCTGCTCACTCGGGCGCGCACGCGCCGAATCCTGCCTTTCAGCTCACTCCAGTTCCTGCGGCAGCTCACCGTGCACTCAAGCCACGCCATTGAGTGGAAACGCCTCATGCTGCTCCTGGCGCGCCTCGCGTTTCTCGCCTGCTTGGCCCTGGCGTTCACACTTCCGTTTTGGGTGGGCGATGCCGGCCGTTTGAGTCGCGGCCAGCCCGCGGCGGTCGGCGTCTATCTCGATACGAGTTACCCCATGGCTTACCGCGAGGGCGGACACTCGCTGCTCGAGCGGGCTCGCCGTTCGGCGCGGGCCTTCTTGAAGGAGCGGGATTCCAGCGGGCGGGTGCCCGAGTTCTATGCGTTCAACGAGAGCGTGACGAGACTGGGGCGCTTGGAGGAGGCTCGCGCAAGTGAGTACGGCCTGCGCCCGGAGGTGCTTGCCCAAGCTTTGCGAGGCTGGCAGGAACGCGCCGAGAAGGAGCCCGTCAGCCTTTTCATTGTTTCCCGGTTTTCCGGGGCCGCCGCGTCCTGGAAGCCGGTTGCCGACGAACTCGAGCGTCTTCGACGCAGGGGCGCGCGCGTACGCATCGCGGCCGCGCGGCCGCGAGCCTACCGGAACGGCTGGATGGAGGAGGTGGGATTTCCCGAGCGACCCCTCCTCGCCGGCCAGGAGGAAACGCTGCACGTGCGCGCCGCCTGCTCAGGCCTTGCCAAGCCTCCCGGGGTGCGGCTTCTCGTCAATGGCCGCGAACTCGCCCGAGGCACAATCGACGAGTCCGGGCTGGCTCGTCTGCAGGTCATTTTTCCGGAGAGCGGGACTGTCCGATTGACGCTCCAGCTCGACGGCGATGCGCTGAGCGCCGACAACGCACGCCACCTGGTTGCGAACGTGGTTGACCCGCTCTCGGTGCTTTTGGTGGACACCCAGGAGCGCGCGGTTCCCTTCGAGAGCCCCTATTATTTTCTCAAAACGGCCTTGGAGACTTCCGTTGAGGGCGCCTCCAAGAGCCGCGTGCCGTGGCTCACAGTGAGTGAAACGTCGGCCGGGGGAGTCTCGGACGCCGTCCTGAAAGGTGTCGGAATCATATTCGTGGCAGGAACAGAGATGAACGACGATGCCCGGAGTGCGCTCGAGCGCTATGTGAGCGAAGGCGGGGCGCTCGTCTGGATTTTGAGTCCGCGCGG
>CAZPNG010000273.1:0-4542 GCA_964587845.1 uncultured bacterium
GCCGTCCACGTCAGCTGCAATCGGCAGCATGCCGGGGTCCCAGCCTTCAGCGTCCCACTCATCGTAGGTGTCCGAGCGCTTGCGGATGGGGAACCCTGCGAGCAGCTCTCCGTCAGCGCTGTAGGCGTAAAGAAAACGATCGACGCCGTAACTTTCGCTCCCGTTGTCGCGCACGGTGTAGAAACCCTTGACCAAGCTGATCAGGATCTCCTTTCTGCCGTCGAGATTCAGATCTGCGACCGTCGGACGCGAGTACATGCCGTAGGGGTAATCCACCTCTGGATCAATGCTGGGGTGAGGGACCTCCACCGGCCAGCCGGGCCGAGGCGTTCCATCAGCCTGGAAAACGTACAGGTGCCGGTCCCCGTCCCCGTAGACTCCTTCGTCCGCGTCCCCATCGGTAGGGCTGCCCGAAAAAATCATCTCTTGGCGCGAGTCCCCGTCCAAGTCCACAAGAAGGGGCCCCCACAGAGGGGCCTCCAACCCTCCCATCGGGAAACCCGGACGCATGCGCGCGTGGCGAACGAATATGCGCACGTCATCCGTGAAGCGGTAGCCAAAGAGTTCGGATTCCAGGCGAAAGGTGATGTAACCCCCTGGGAAATCCATGGGGACATTAAAACTCCCTAGCAGCCGCTCCTCCAAACCGCCGGGTCCCACAGCGATGCTTCTCCATTCCGGGGGAAAAACCCCCGGCCCCCACGTGAGGGAATAGCCCGCCTGCGCAATTCCCCTGATGTCGATCGGTTGGACTCGGTCCAGAATCTGGTTCTTGCCGGGCGACGTGATCAGGGTCCTCGGCACCTCGCCGCGGCCCGCCAAATCGGCCGCGCGCTGGGCATTCACGAGTCCAAAGCCCGATTCGATATCCCGGCCTGGACGGCCCACGTCGTCCGCCGTGACCTTGAGGATCTGCTCGACCTGATCCGGGGCAAACGCCCGGATGCCCCGAACCAAAGCGGCAACGGCGCTCACGTGCGGCGCCGCCATCGACGTGCCTCCGAGCCGCATGTAATTGTTTTGCACGACCAGGGCCGGGCGCTCGTCGGCAATGGCGCACTGGGCGGAGCGCAGCGAAAGGATGTTGTAGACACTGCTGCGATCGCCTTCCACCCGGGGAGCCCCGCCTGGCGCAGCCACATCAATCACGTCGAGGCCGAAATTCGAGAAGTCCGTGATCTGGTCATTTTGGTTGAAGGCCGAGACGGCGATCACGTTGCGGTGATTGGCCGGAAAGAAGGACGACGCCGAGGCGGAGTCATTCCCAGCCGCGGCCACCACCACCACGTTCCTGCTGATCAGGTAGTCGATCACATCCTGCAGGAGCGTGGAGGGCGCCGTGCCGCCCCAGCTGTTGTTGACGACATCGGCGCGAAGGTCCCCGGCATAGGCCAACCCGGCGGCAAGATCAGCCAGGGTTCCGGACCCCTGATCGTTCAGGCCCTTGATGGGAAGGATCCGCGCGCCGTAAGCGATGCCCACCATGGGACGGCCGTTGTCGGCCGTCGCGGCAATCGTGCCCGCCACATGCGTGCCGTGGCCGTGGCGATCGATCGGATCGTTGCCCCGCTCCTTGGTCGTGCCACAGGAGAAAAAGCTGAACCTCTCGCACGTCGTGAAATCATAGCCGTGCCAGTCATCCACAAAGCCATTGGCGTCATCGTCCTCTCCATTCGACCGCCGATCGCGCCCCTGGGCATCGAGCCCCGATTCGCCGGGGTTTGAGTAAATGTTGGCCTCGAGTTCGGGATGGTTGTAATCGACGCCGGTATCCAGGACCGCCACGACCGCTCCCCGACCGTTCGCGCCTGCAGCCCAGGCCTGCGGCGCGCGGACGCGCTGATGGCCCCAGAGATCCCCGTAAGAGAAGACATTGGAAGAATTGAGGAAGGCGTCGGCGGGCAAGGCCTGAGCGTGATAGATGACATTCGGCTCGGCATATTCAAACTCCACGGTTCGGCTCAAGAGGCGGCAGACGCGCTCCACATTCCTGTCGCGCTCGCCGAGCTCGCACACCCGGTACTGTGGGGCCTGCGCGGCAAGCCGAGCCGAACCACGCAGATTGAAATTGAAAAGCCGCCGCTCGGAGGCCACCGGATAGCGTTCGAAGACCCTGCCCGCGCTGAGGGCGTTCGGATACCGGCTGCGCAAGATTTCGATTTGCGGTGCAGAGCGAAACTTGACAATGAAGGACCCCGGAACATGGGCCCTTTCGCGGCGGGAGCGCATGCTGTCAGGGTCGCGCTTGGAAGCAGGCCTCGGGAGTCTCGAGGCCACTCCGCGGCCTGGGTGCCGGCTGTGCAGATGACTGTCGGCTTCACTGCCGTCGCGGACCATGGCGAAGACCGGCGCCGGCCACAGGCAGAGCGCTGCGCCCAAAAGGAAGGCAGCTCCTTTGGCAACAGCCCGCTTTGCGCATGGGAGGAGCCGTGGGGCAGGAATCATGACAATGAAACGATACCCGCCGGCTGCAAGATATTCCATAGAGCGGGGGCCAGCGGTCGCAAACAGACCTCAAGAGGTCAGGAGTGTTCTCAGGCGGTCCCGCTCAAGGACAGGCTCAGCGAACGTTGCAGATCTGTGAGGCAGGTTATTCGAGTTGCTTGCGCTTGCGCAGGAACCAGTCGCCGAAGACGAGCCCGATCATGGTGGAGTAGTACCATGCCTGGTGCCACAGGGGGGAAGCCGTGCGCCGAAGCCGCTGACGTTCCAGCTCGCGAACCAGGCGGGGGATGGCCTGAATCTTGTCATACGAACAAAAGCGGCCTCCCGACGCGAGGGCAAGTTGATCGAGCAGGGCATCTCGTGAAGTGAGATGCCGGGTTTCAAGAAGCGAAGGGCCGACATGGAATCGGGCCGAGAGGACGGCCGGACCGGGAGCGTCCGGCGAGATGGTGAAAGCGCGCAAATCATACTCTCCGTGTTCTAACGGCGGGAGCGAAAGCTTCCAAACGCCTGACAGCCGGTCCGGCTCGAGGCGCGTGGCCAGCACAGTGCGCTCCTCGCGCTCGACCGCAACTTCCAGAGCCCCCAATCCAGATGCTGGAACCGTCGGTCGAATGAGACCCTCAGCGCCCCTGCCCGCCTCAAGAGCCCGGCCCTCCCATTCCAGCGTGAGCGGCGCCGTACGGAGAGTTACTTTCGCGGCCGCGAGCCAGTGAATGGCCGACTGCCAAAACTTCGCAAACAGCCACTCGCCTTCCTGTGAATGCCACTCTGCAAACTCCTGGCCCCACGCGTAAGTGACGTCCGATGTAAACGCCAGGGCGCGCCCCTTGCCGAACGACTGAGCCGCGAGAATGACGCGCGGGCCGAAGGCGCTTGAGTCGACAGGATGCAAAAACAGGGCCTGGGCGGCCGGTTTGAGCCGCCCCACGAAGTTGTAGCCGCCGAGCAACGGCATAGTGTCCCACAGCGCGCGGTTGGTCTGGGAATCGTCGTGAAGCGCGGTGATTGGGTGCCGCCCGCCATCGGAGGTGAGATGAGGCCTAAACGGATTTTCGACGACGCCACGGGCGCGAAGGAAAAGGTCCTTTTCGTAGGCCTCGCTGATTTCAACCGGCAGGAGCGCTTCGAGGTCGGAGCCCACGTAACCGCCGTCGCCGAAGGAGTCCATGCCGCCGACCATGAGGAGGCCGCCGCCGGCGCGCGAGACGAGTTGGCGGATGCCGTCGGCCTGCTCGCGTGACAGAAGATTGCGTTTCACGTCGCTTAAGATGACGCAGTCGTAAGCGAGAAGGTCAGCCATGCGACCCGGCAAGCCCCCCGCGGCATTCTTGATGAACGGCACCCCCCGCTCCTTGGCAAACCCCACCAGGCTGGCCGCGAAGTCCACGGAAATCGAGCCGTCCTGCTCGAGCGCTTGCTTGAAGAGATTCTCGGTCTTGTAGTACGACTCGGCGTAAAAGACGCGAACCGTGCGAGGATGAACGCGAATCCAGCGCACGGCGTAATTGTTGACAGACGCCGCCTCAGTACCGCGAGGTTCGAGTGAGACTTCCACGCGATGGTCTCCCTCCTCTGAAATGCTCAGAGGAACCTGCGCAGAGCGCTGCGCGAGGGCCACCTCCTCGTTGAAAACCTCCGCCTCGTCAACCCTCACGCGCAAGCGGCTGAGGTCCCCGCGCAAGCGCACCGCCTCCCAGTGCACGGTCAGCGTGACCTTTTCGCGCTGGTAGGCCCAGGACGGCATCTCGAGGCGGGTGAGCCGCAGGTCGGGCAAATCCCCGGGACTTCCCACCCGCACGGTCAGGATCGGAACGTCGAAATCCCCGAGCGCATCCCGAAACTCCCCCTCGCTAGCTCAAGTGACTTGGCCGCCGCTGAAACCACCCACCCCCCGGCTGTGAGGACCCTGGCGCCGGCGCGCGCGCGCCGCGGCGGCGCGAGCAAGCCGGCTCTCGGAGTCGAGCGGCCGCAGCCTTGAGGCGTCCGCCACGCGGGGAAGTTCTTCCCCCACGGCGTAGGTGCGCACGGCGCATTTGGCCCTCACCTCCTGCCACAACGGATCCTCCGCGAGAAAACGTTTGACCCACCCCATGC
>CAZPNG010000274.1:0-3411 GCA_964587845.1 uncultured bacterium
GTAGCTTCTCAGACTCGGCGAACTTTCACTCACCTGGTCCACCGTGCTGCCGGGCCTGAATTTTACCAGCAGGCGGTTGGGAACGTGATCTGCATCGGCGGCCGTTAGAGAAGCTTGGGTGCCGCGGATTCCCGCCGGAGCGGGAGTGGAGTCCTGCGTGTGGGTCGCGTAGGCGCTCGAAACGAAGGCGAGCGACGCCAGGGACAAGACTGCCAGAACTGCAGGGGCTTTCGATATTCTATTCATATGGTGTGGCGCCGTATAACGCGCCAACCAAAGCCTGCCACGGAACCCCTGATGTGTCAGTCAGTTGCAGTCATGAGGTGGGAGGGGAGAGGCAAGCGGTCGGATACAGAGGGTAACCGGTCAAGCAAAAGGTACCTGGTACCTTTTGCGGGTTACTTCATCGTGTGGGCGATGTAGTTGGGCTCGGCGTACTCGATTTCGCCGGTGTCGGTGAGGGCTTGAATGAGGGCGGGAATGGCGACGCCGCTGGAGGGGGACTCGAACGCCAGTTTGTAAACGTGGTCGAAACCGTAGGTTTCGCGCGCGGGATCGGCCTCCTTGCGCCGGGGATACAAGGCCACCAGGTTCTTCATGGAAATCTGCCGGGTTTCGAGAACTTGCTTGACGCCGGGCGGGAGCAACGTCTGCGGAGGTTGTCCGGCCTCAAAGGCGTCGCGGTCGAAGAGGCCCGGCTTGAACTTGATGAGGAGCTCGCCTTCGATATACGTAGGCCCTTCGGGCGGAGAGGAACGCAGCTCTGCGTGAGCGCAGCCCTGCCAGCAGGTCAGCGTGAAGAAGGAGACAATCGCGATCCACTTCCCGTAGGCCGTCATTTCTTTCCTATGGTACCATACCCCTCAATGGGCATCTTGCACATCGTCAAGATCGGCCACCCTGTGCTGCGCAAGGCCTGCGAGCCCCTCCATCCCGACGTTGTCGGGGAAAAGAAGTTTCAGCGGCTTCTCAAAGAAATGGTGGCGACCCTGCACAAGGCAGAGGGGGTGGGCCTGGCAGCCAACCAGGTGGGCCTGGGCATCCAGCTGGTCATGCTCGAGTGCAAGGGCAGCCGCCGCTATCCGGACGCAGACCATTTCCCCCTCGAAATCTACTTAAACCCGCGCGTCGTGGAGCATTCCAAGGAAAAGGAAGAGGACTGGGAGGGGTGCCTCAGCATCCCGGGCTACCGGGGCAGGGTGCCCCGCTTCAAGAAGATCACGTTTGAGGCCGTCACGCACAAGGGCGAGCGGGTGCACAGGACGGTGAGCGGGTTTCACGCGCGCGTGATCCAGCACGAGGTCGACCACATCAACGGCTTTTTCTACATGGACCGCATGGGGGGCCTCAAGACCTGGATGCACTTGGAAGAGTTCAATCGCCTGGCCGATGAGCCGGTGCGGGACCGAGGCTGAGGGCATGACCCGCCGCTCATTCCTCAGGCGCGCAGCAGGGTTTCTCGCGGGCCTCCTCGCTCTGCAGTTCGCCAAGCGGGCGGAGGTCCTGGCGGAGACCTTGTCGCAATCCCTGCCGGCTTCGGGGGCTCTGCCCACCCGGCCCCTGGGGGGCACGGGCCACCAGGTGACGATCTTCGGGCTGGGCGGGGAGGGGGTGCTGCGGACCACGGGCCGCATGCGGGAAGCGGTGCCTGTCATCCAAGCGGCGCTCGCGGAGGGCGTGAATTACTTTGATACCGCGCCGGCTTACCAGCAGAGCCAGGATTATCTGGGCGAGGCGCTCGGAGGCCGGCGAAACGATATCTTCCTGGCCTCCAAGACCCATGACCGCACGCGCGACGGCGCCTTGAGACTCCTGGACAAAAGCCTCAAGCGGCTGCGCACCGACCGGCTGGATCTCTGGCAGCTCCACGACTTGCGCGAGGAGCACGAGCTTTCGCAGATTTTCTCACGGGGCGGGGTGATGGAAGCCGTCGAACAAGCCAAGCGCGAGGGACGGGTGCGGTTCGTGGGGATTACAGGCCACAACAATCCCAACGTCTTAAAAGAAGCGCTGCGTCGCTTTCCCTTTGATACCGTGCTTGTGGCCCTCAATCCCGCCGACCGGGCGCGGATGTCCTTTATTGAAGAGTTCCTGCCTGCTGCCCAGGAGCGGGGGGCCGCGGTGATCGGCATGAAGGTCTTCAGCGCAGGCCGGTTTTCTGAGCCCGACAGCCCGATCGGCTTGCAGCAGGCCCTGCACTATGTCCTCTCCCTGCCGGTGTCCCACGTCATTCTCGGCTGCAGCTCACCCCAAGAGGTGCGCGAAAACGCCGCCTGGGCCCGGGCTTTTCAGCCCTTGACCGAGGCCCTCCAGCGGGAGATCGAAAAGCGCGCCCTGCCGCACGCCTCCCATTTCACCTCGTACAAACGACTTTTCTAATCATTCCCGCTGGGCGAAGTCGTAAGTAATTTAAAGGCAATGACTTATGGCTTATCGCTTTAGGGGGCCCGATTTGACAGGCCTGCGGGCGCATGGTACGTTTTAGCTACCACGGGATTTTCAGCAGAACAGGTGAAGGATATGACGAGAAGGGACATTTTTTTAACGGGGGCAGCCTTTTTCATTCTCCTGGCGGGAATGGCGCCGGCGGGCTCCGTTTACGCGGCCGCGCCCCAGGACACGATTGAGGACGTCAAGGCCATCCTGGCCGAGACCGACGAGGTGTCCAGAGAGCTTTACCAAAAGGGCCTCGCCGCCACGCGCAACTCCGATTGGGATCAGGCGGAGGTCTTTTTCCAGTCGGTGCTGGACCGGCACCCCGATTTTTTGGATGCAGAAATGCGCGTGATCGCGATCTGGCTCCTGACGCAGCGCACCGAACAGGCGTGCGCGAGACTCGAGATTTTGTGGAAAAAGAATCCTGAACACGTCGGCATCCGCGACCTGTTGGTCTGGAATTATGACTTGCTGGCGCTCTCAACCTATCAGGCGGGAGACAAGCGCGAGGCGCGCTCCTACGCCGAGCGGTCGGTCCGAATGTTGCCGCATCGCTGGGCTTATCAGCTCCTGGGCGACATCTCACATGAAGAAGGGAAGCTGCGGGAAGCTACGGAATACTACGAGCACGCGCGCGCCATGCACAGCTCGGGAACGATCTGCTATCTTTTGGGCAATCTCTACATGCACTTGGGCGACCGGGTCCGCGCGATCGCCCGTTTTCAGGAGTCCCTTGCGTATGACCCGCCCGCCGTGGTGCGCGAACAGTGTACGGCGCGCATCCGCGAGCTCTCGCGCCTCGGCGGAGAGCCGACGAGCGTGACGGCCCCGCTGGACGTCGGCCGCCAGGAACTTCCCGTACATCTGCCGGTCGGCTACTACATGCTTCTCTGCTACTCCATGGCCTGCCTGGCTTTCGGCGGCCACATTCGCCTCGCTCAGTAATCCCGATAACCGTAGGAACCGTAGGGGCCG
>CAZPNG010000275.1:0-2973 GCA_964587845.1 uncultured bacterium
GCGGCCGGGCCTGAAAGCGCCAAAGTCAGGATGCAGGCGGTGATACAAAGGGGAAGCCGGAAAACCAGGCGTTTCAAAGTGTCTCCTTGTGGGTTCAGGTCGCTTGCCTCCGTAGGAAGTGTGCCTGCAGAAGGGGCCGAGGTCGTCGGGAATCCGCCAAGCGGTCGCGCTCAGGCGGTAAGCGGTCGGTCTAGCCGGCTCAAGCGTCAAGCCCGCTTGACGATGAAATTCATCTGCTTTTCGGATTGCGAGCCGTCCGGTGCCTTGACAATCAGTCTGGCCGCGTGCGTGCCAATCTGGGCGGCCGTCGCCTTCAAGCGCGCGAACAGGTAGAGCCGCCCGAAGAAAGCGAACCGTACGACCTGCGTGAGGTTCCCGGACAAGCTGGGGATCGAAAGCTCGACAGCGAGATCATTCGCGTTGACGCCCGTCATGCGAGCGTAGCCCAGGTAGGCGCTGCGGCCGCCATAGTATACCGCCTCCGTCGGGGTGGGCGAGAGGTAGGGTCCGTTGGAGACGGCCGTGAGCGCAGCCTCCGCCTCGGTGACGGCGCCGAATGAATCCTTGGCGGACACCTTCAGTTTGTAGGAGCCGGCGCCGGAGGGCTTCCAGTCGACGTAGAGGTTTGCCCCGTTCTTCTCGCCGCGCAAGTATTGGACGACAAGCTGGGGCTGGTTCTTGCCGTCGGGCACGTTTGAGGTCATGCTCACGGTGAGCGGGTCGTCGGCGTCGCGCGCGGTCCCCAGGAAATTTCGCGCTTGCACGCCCACTGAGAACTCGAGCGCGGCCAACTTCACGACGGGCTTGGCATTGGGCTGCGGCGTCAAGTGGATGACGTCGATGTCGCGGCTCGTGTTGCCCGCAGAGTCCGTCACGTTCAGCACGGCCTTGTAGGGCACGGGGTCGCACGGAACGTCACCGCCGACGCGCGGGCCGCACTTCTTGCTGTACGTGTGGGACAATTTCTCAGCGCCCAGCTCAACAGGGGGGGAACCGTCGCCGAAGTCGAGGGTGCCCTTGAGGTTCATGCCGATGGACCTGGCCCAGGTGAACGTCACGGTCAGAGGCGAGAGTCCCTCCTGCAGGGACTCATCGAGAACGGCGTAGGCCTGCGGATGCACGGTGATGTGAGCCCTCGCGGGAGCGCTTTCCGTGCCTTGGATGGTGGTGACCGTCAGCGCGGCCTCGAAGGTGGCATCGGACTTCGCGCACACGAAATCAGGGCAATCATCCTGATCCGGAAGATCGCAGGGAGGCGGCGGCGGGCACGGAGGCGGCATCAGCGAGTACGTGTGATCGGCCTGCTCCGGCGGGGGGCCGTCCCCGCTCAAGGGTTCGCTCTCGTCCCCAAGCTTGAGTTCCCAGGCCGCGATCGGGACATCCGAATCTACGGCCATGTCGAAGTGGACGGCCACGGGTTCAATGCCTTCCGTCGGCTCGGCCAGCAGGATGACCACGGGCTGGGCAGGTGCCATCGTCAGCGCCTGCGCCGGCCCCACGATCACGGGCGTCACGGGCGGGCCCTTGAAGACGGGCGCCAATTTCATGCCTCCGCCTTCCAGAAGCTCCACCACTTGCACGACGCCGATCTTCACGCACGTTGGCGGGGGGCACACGGCGCCCGGGGCACACACCAGCGTGGAGCAGAGCTCGGCTCCGAAATCGTGCGGCACAAGCGCGAGCGGCTGATCACCCGCCCGAGCGAGATCAAGAGCGGTCTTGAGGTTGGGGTTGAGCGGCAAGTCGATGTGCTTGCGCTCCAGGTTCTCGCGCCCCAGGGTCATGGGGCCCAGGGCGCTTCTCCTCAAAAACCAGCTCGACTGGCCACCTGCTAAGCCCCAGGGGAATGAATACAGGGCGAGCACCTGGTTGGCTTCCGGGTCGTTGACGATCTTGAGGCACTCGGCGCCGGGCGGCAAGGGCTCGCGCCACTCTTCCTGTTGGCCGTGAAACGCCCCGATGATGCTGTTGGAGGACATGGGCCCCATGTCCAAAGGCGTGGGAGAGTAGATCCGCACCCAGTAAGAAGCGTCCTGCGGATCGGCAGCGCCTTCTTTGACGAGGATTTCTTTGGCCGTGGCATTCGCGAGCGTGCCCGGATTGATTTCGGTAAACATGCTGAGCTGCCGCTCGAACATGTCTCCTATCCACACCGTCGGTCCGTATTCCCGGAATTCTGCTGTCCCCGGGGGAGGGCTGGGCGGCCCGCTGGTGACGAGCGCCCATCTTCCTTCGGGGTCGACGAACGCGGCATCCGAGGGAACCGCTCTCATGGATTGAATCTCGCGGGACCCGTAGACGAGATCGACGAATGCCACAATTCCCATGGGAGGCGGCTGGATGTCAAGGCGCCCGGGTAGCGGCTTGATGAGCGGAAAGGATTGCCCGAGGAGAAGGACGTGTCTGTGGCCCGGGCTGGGAACAATCTTGGAGAAAAGGTATCTCGTACTTTCAGCGCCCGCAACGAGGGGGAGGGTCGCGATCAGCCGGCCGTAGAGGTCGAAGACGGTTAGCAAAGACACGTTGGCGAACTCCGCGCAGGAGGGCGGCGGGTTCGGCTGATTGGGCGGATAGCAGAGCCGATCCAGCGCTCCGAAGTCGACGTGCGAAACGATGAAAGCCGCTCCCTTGTCGCGCTTGTCGGAGCAGATATCCGGAAACTCCACGATTGGATCACAGCCGAGAAAAGGCCCAGGCAGTTCCCCGCCGGTGCCTGGCAGCATGGCCACGGCCTCGACTTTACCAGGCACGCGCGGCAGGGCGAGCGTTTTGGATGTGCCGTCGGGGCGCGCCGCGATGAGTACGACTTCTCCGCTTGTGCCGTCCTCTTTGATCCCGATCGCGTTGACATTGCGCGCTTCCCAGTGAGTGCAGTCGCCGATGACATGGCCCTCGCCATCGACCACGCAGGGATGGCTGGCGAAGGAAATCCCCGCAAGGCCTCCTGTCAGAAAGAGTACGGTGATGAGCGGT
>CAZPNG010000276.1:0-5959 GCA_964587845.1 uncultured bacterium
ATCCCACGATCTCGTTGTGATTCATCTCGGGAAGAATGTGGTGGGAAGCCAGCGCCTTGGCGTTTTCCTCGATCTGCGTGCGCCACCGGAACGCCACCGTCTCCAGCACATCCTGCCCGGCGTAGATCACCGGCAGGCAGCCCTTGAGATCGGCGGCGATTTGCTTGGCAAGATTTTTCTCAAGGAGCACCTGAGGCCCAAGCTGCTTGGCCGAGAGATCTGCCAGCCGGGAAGCGGCCGCTTGAATCGCGCCGGGCTCGCGCGGGATGAGCCGAAGGGTCTGGAGCAGCATGAGGAGCGGCACGAATGAAAACGCGAGCGCCGCGCGCGGCGGGTAGCCGGTCGGGATCCGAAGGCATGGAATCTTCTTCTTGCGGCATTCGTCTGCAAGCCAGCCGCCGGAGGTGACGGCATACAAGCGCGCGCCGCGCTTGGCGCCTTCCCGGTAGGCAGCTAGGGTCTCCTCCGTGTCCCCCGAGTAGCTGCTCACCACCAAGAGCGTCGAGCGGTTCACGCTCGAGGGCAACCGATAGTGGCGGTTCACCGCGAAAGGCACCGCGAGCTTGTCGAAGACGTAGCTTCGCACCAAGTCCGCGCCGATCGCCGAGCCGCCCATGCCTGCAACCACGACCTGTGAGATCGTGCCCTTCCCGCTCAGCTTGGGCATGGCGCGCGCCAGCCGCTCGGCTTCGAGCAACTGGTCCCCAAAGCGCATCACTTTGTCCAACATGCCGGAGCGGTCGATGGCGCGCTCCCGTTCACCCACTTCAAACGATTGATTCACAGTCACGGTCTCCATCAGGTTTCGATGAGTTCGGGAATCACTTCGCCGAGCCGGTCGTCACAGAACTTCTTGATTTCCGCACCCGTCTCAAACCGCATGGCGTCCTGGGCCAGGTTGATCGCCTCCTGCAGGCTGAAGGCGCGGATGGCCTTCTTCACCTTGGGCAGCATGTAGGGGCTCATGCTGAGCTCGTCAATCCCCAAGCCCAACATGAGGATCGCGAGCGCCGGGTCCCCGCTCATCTCGCCGCACACGCCCACCCAGATGTTGGCGCGGTGCCCCGCCTCGATCACCTGGCTGATCAGCTTGAGAATCGCGGGGTGCGTGGGTTCGTAGAGGTACGCAATCTTCTCATTCACGCGGTCCACCGCGAGCGCGTATTGGATGAGGTCGTTGGTTCCGATCGAGAAGAAATTCACCTCGCGGGCCAACAGGTCGCTCGTAAGTGCGGCCGAGGGGATCTCGATCATGGCGCCCACCTCGATCTTCTCGTCAAAGGGAACCTTATCCACCCGCAGATCTTCCTTCACCTCAGCGAGAATCTGGTTGGCTTGCCTCAGTTCGCGCACGTTGCAAATCATCGGGTACATGACCTTGAGATTGCCGTGGGCGCTGGCGCGCAGGATGGCGCGAAGCTGCGTCTTGAAGATGTCCACGCGCGTGAGGCAGAAGCGGATGGCGCGCCAACCCAAAAACGGGTTCATCTCATGCGGCAAGTCGATTGAGGAGAGAAACTTGTCTCCGCCCAGGTCGAGCGTGCGGATGATCACGGGCTGCCGGTCAAGCTTTTCGGCCACCTTGCAGTACGCCACGAACTGCTCTTCCTCGGTCGGCAGGTCATGGCGGTTCATGTAAAAATACTCGGTGCGGTAAAGACCGATGCCCTCGGAGCCGTGCGCGATGACGGAGGGGATCTCGTCGGGAAACTCGATGTTCGCAGCCAGTATGATCTTGTGCCCGTCTGAGGTGACGGCCGGCAGGTCGCGCAACTTATCCAGTTCGTGGGTGAACTCGATGAAGCGCTTTTCCTCGCTAAGATAGCGCTCGACCGTCACATCGTCGGGCGCCACGATGAGGAACCCGCGGTTGCCGTCGATCACCACGGTCTCCCCGGACGCCACCTCGCGGCTCGCAAACTCCAAGCCCACGACGGCGGGGATCTCGAGGGAACGCGCCATGATGGCCGTATGCGAGGTGGGGCCGCCGATGTCGGTGGCAAATCCGATCACCTTCGTGCGGTCCAGGGTGGCCGTGTCGGTGGGCGACAGGTCGTGGGCGATCACCACGGCTTTTTCCTTGATCTCGGCGAGCGGCCGCGATTCCTCCCCCAGCAGGTTCAGCAGCACCCGCCGGCCGATGTCCTTGATGTCGGAGATGCGCTCGCGCAGATATTCGTCGTCGATCTGCGAGAAGGCGTGAAAGTAGCGCTGGATGACCTCGTTGAAGGCCACCTCGATGTTCACCTTGCGCTCCCGCACGGTCTTGATGACGTCCTCAATCAACGTGCGGTCCTCGAGGATCAGCAGGTGGGCGTTGAAGATGTCGGAATGCTCGCGGCCCATCTCCCCCGACAGGCGCTTGCGGATGCCGAGAAGCTGGGAGCGCGTCTTGGTGAGGGCGTCCTCAAAGCGGGCGATTTCATTGCCGATGTCCAGATCTTCGATCTGCCGCTCGGCCACCACGTATTCGTCGGCGCGCAGGATGTGTGCGCGCCCGATCGCCACGCCGGGCGAAACCGCAATGCCCTTGATCTTCTTCATGATGACGTCATTGCGAGGCCAAACTCCGATCCGGCCGAAGTGACTTCAACTGAGCTGTCATTGCGAGGCCGAACTCTGAGCTGGCCGAAGCAACCTCCCATCACTCTTCCCCAAAGTTCGACGCCACCAGGGTCGCCAGCGCCGCAAGCACCTGCTTGGCGTCGTCGCCCTTGGCTTCCACCGTGATGCTCGTGCCCGGGCCCGCCGCCAGCATCATGATGCCCATGATGGACTTGCCGTTCACCGACTCGCGGCCTTTTTGGACCGTGACCTCTGACTTGAACCGGTTGGCCGTCTGCACGAAGAGCGCGGCCGGGCGGGCATGCAAGCCCAGCTTGTTCTTGATGGTGAGCTTTTGTTTCAGCGTGCCGTCCGAGCTAGTCGTGAACTCTTCTGGCGGGGGCTGTTTGTAAGCCACGGCGCTCTCCTTCGCGCGCAAAGCGGTCAAAAATGAGTTTCGCGAGTCTCTGCGAGTCGTGTCGCAAGTGCCCGTCCACTTTAATCATTTCACCTTCCAGCACCTCGTAGCCCTTTT
This sequence comes from uncultured bacterium, assembly GCA_964587845.1. GTDB lineage: Bacteria > Omnitrophota > Omnitrophia > Omnitrophales > CAZPNG01 > CAZPNG01. The sequence goes on from CAZPNG010000276.1 coordinate 3,080, forward strand.
CGCGAATGCGCTCCAGATCGAGGACCACCGGAAAGGCGGCCTCGCGCTCGTAGCGTTTCAGCATCGATTCGGGCATCGGCTGGGTGTTCACCAGGCAGCAGTCGATCAAGCGCGGGTCGGTATGCCGGGTGAGCGCGTCCACGTGATCGTAGGTTGAGAAGCGGTCGGTCTCGCCCGGCTGCGTCATGACGTTGGCCACGTAAATCTTGAAGGCGTCGGAGGCCACCACGCGCTCCTGAATGTCCCGGATCAAGAGGTTCGGCAGCACGCTCGTGTAGAGACTTCCAGGCCCGAGAATGATGAGATCGGCCTGCTCGATCGCCTCCATCGCCTCCTGGCTGGCCTCGCAGGACTCGGGCTTCAAGGTCAGCCGCCGGATGCGCTTGCGCCGGTGCGTGATGGTGGTCTCCCCTTCCGCCCTGTCCCCGTCCTCAAACTCCGCCACGAGGGTGACTTCCTGGAGCGAGGAAGGTATCACGCGGCCGCGGATTGCCAGGACCCGGCTGGATTCCTTGATGGCTTTCTCAAAGTCCCCCGTGACCTTTGAGAGCGCCGTGATGAACAGGTTTCCGAAGCTGTGGCCCGCCAAGCCCGAGCCATCCTGAAACCGGTACTGGAACAGGTCGAGCATCAACGGCTCGGCGTCCGCCAGCGCCACCAGGCAGTTGCGGATGTCGCCCGGCGGCAGCATGCCGAGCTCATCGCGCAGCCGCCCCGAGCTTCCGCCCGTGTCCGTCACCGTGACAATGGCACTGATGTTTTTGGTGTAATTCTTGATGCCCGAGAGCAGCATGCTCAGCCCCGAGCCGCCCCCGATGGCCACCACGCGCGGCCCGCGGTCGAGGAGCCGGTCCTGGTATTTCTGGTACATGATGTTCACGAGATCCGACTCCCGCTGCGGGATGAGCGAGCGCACGAAGAGGCGAAGCATGTTGCGGATCGCCATGATGACGAGAAAAACGCCCAGGATCAGCAGGGCCGTGGCGAAGGACGCCATTAAAACACTTTGGTGCGAGAGGAACTTCACCGCCACGAGGGCCACGAGCGCGATGAGCGCCAAGCCCAGCGCAAACAGGATGATCCACCGCTTGATCCCCAGCCCGGGATAGAGCCATTTAAAGAATTGCATACTTACGCCTCGCCCGCCGGCTGTTGCGCCATGCGCTCGATCAGCTTGCGGTCGAGCTCCTGCGCAGACTGAATGCCCATGTCCTTGGCGCGCTGATTGAGCGCCGCCACCTCCACGAGAATCGGAATGCTTCGCCCGGGCCGCACGGGAATCACCAGGTGCGGCAAAGGAACGCCGAGAATGGAAAACGTCTGCTCATCCATGCCGAGGCGGTCATATTCCACCCGCGAGCTCCACCGCTCCAGAGTCACCACCACCCGCACGCGCTTCTGGTTGCGCACCACCCCCACGCCGAACACCGCTTGGACGTCGATGATGCCCAGCCCTCGCACCTCGAGATGATGGCGGATCAACTGGTCCCCACGGCCCAAGAGGACGCTCCCCGAGCGAAGGGACACGCGCACCACGTCGTCGGCCACCAGCCGATGGCCCCGCTCCACCAGCTCCAAAGCGCACTCGGACTTTCCGATGCCGCTCTTGCCCAACAACAGGATGCCCACCCCGTAGACGTCGACAAACGTGCCGTGAAAGGTGGTCTCCGGCGCCTCCGCCTCTTCCAGGAATGAAACCACTCGGCTGAAGAGCCGCTCCGTCGTGTGCGGGGTTCGGAAGACGGGCACGCCCCGCCGGGTGCCTTGCTCCAGGAACCCTTTGGGCGGCGGCTGATTGCGGCTGAAGACCACGCACGGGACATTCGCCGAAAAGAAGCGCTTCACGTTGCGCGATTGCCGGCCGAGCGGCATTCGCTTGACGAAGTGTGTTTCCGTGCGGCCCAGGATCTGCACCCCGTTGGACGCGAAAAACTCGAAGTACCCCGCCAGCGCCAGGCCCGGCCGGTGGATCTCGGGCGAACGGATGACGCGCTCAAGCGACACGCTCGGGTTGAGCCACGTGAGCTTCAACTCCTCGCGCAACGATTCGTAGAGTTTCGCGACCGTGACAGACATCGGCTTAAGTCGCCCGGCGGGCTTCCTCCGCGTCGATCATCTTGTACAACTCCTCCGCGTCCTTGGCATGCCGGAGCTGGTTGCAAAAGTAACTGTCGCGCAAGAGCCGCGAGATTTTCGCCAGGGCCTTGAGGTGCGGGCCGGCGGAGCTTTTGGGCGCCAGCAACATGAAGAAAATGTAGACCGGCTCGCCGTCCAGCGCCTCAAAGTTCACACCCTTGTGGCTGATGCCGAAGCAGGCGACCATGTCTTTCACGCGCTCGGTCTTGCCGTGCGGGATGGCGATGCCTTGCCCGATGCCTGTCGACCCGAGCTTTTCGCGCTCGATCAACGTCTTGTAGATTTCCTTGCTGTCGTCCAGCCGATACACCTCGGCCATGACATTCAGCAACTCCCTCAAAGCCCCGGGCTTGTCCTGGCTTTGGATTCCCACCACAATCGCACGCTTGTCCTGGATGTCGGCAATCCTCATCGATCAAGTTCTCCTTCAGGGATGCTGAACAGCGGTGTGTTACGAAACCAGTTTAGTGCGAGACCGGGCGCGCCCCTTGCTGTAGTGCCACTTGTCGTGCGCGCGCTCCAACTGCCTGCCGAGCTTGCGCACGGCGCCGTCGGCCGCCTCGAAAAGGTTCGCGCGGGAGCGCCCCTCGCCGTAAAGCGTCAGCGGGCCGGCCTTGAGGATGACTTCGCAGACGTAGAGATACTTCTCCTGTTTCAAGATCACGCGCGCCGAAAGGATCCTCGCGTAATACTTCGACAGCTTCTCGAGGTGCTCCTCGACATGCGCTTTCAGGCCGGGCGCCA
>CAZPNG010000277.1:0-7758 GCA_964587845.1 uncultured bacterium
TGAGTGGGTCAGTTTTTGCCGCTGACTACTACATCCGAGAAGGGTCTGGTGGGAGGGTATTCTCAACCAACCTTAATACTGGACGGGCAACGATTTTCATTCCAGCTTATGGTGGGGGTTATTTCGGAACAGATTTAGACTGAGAAACAGGAAGGAGATCAAAATGAACAAGCTAATTGCATTCGGGTTACTGGCGATCAGTTTGCTGTCGTATGCGACAGAGTCATTCGCCTATTACAAGCCGTGGACCGGTGGCAGCTGGAGAGTCAGGACGGTAATTCGGTCAAACGGCAGTCCCTGGACAGGCCTTACAAGGTAATTCAGGAAAGTCAAGGGGAGGGGTCGGCGAGGGGGCGGAGCGGGCCTATTCGAGGGCCTTCGCGAGGCGTGCGCAGGACACGGATGTCCGGAGCCACCGAAGCGTAGAGACCCTCCCGTTCCTGGATGGAACGGGAGGGTCGTGCCCGAGAGTAGGCCCGCGCAGCCCCGCACGGACATACCAGTTCCAGAGTTTAGAGGATCAGCGGGATTTGGATTTGCGGGAGAAGGCGCGCTCGGCGGCGCGCGCGATGTGCGGGGCGGTGAGGCCGTACTTCTCAAGCAGCTCGTCGGGCGCGCCGCTTTCGGCGTAGGTGTCCTGGATGGCGACGAACTCCTGAACCACGGAGTGATGAGAGGAAAGAAAGCGGCTCACGGCGGAGCCCATGCCGCCCCATATTTGATGCTCCTCGCAGGTCACGACGGCGCCTGTGCGCTTGGCCTCTTCGAGCAACAGCACTTCATCGAGCGGCTTGAGCGTGTGAAGATCGACGACGGAAGCTGAGATCCCCTTCTCGGCCAGCATCTCGTGCGCCTTGACGGCCTCAAAGACCTGCAGGCCGCACGCCACGAGCGAAACATCCTTCCCTTCACGCAGCCGGATCCCCTTGCCAATCTGAAACTTCTGCTCCGGCCCGTAGAGGAGGGGCGCCTTGGGCCGCCCCGTGCGCATGTAGACGGGCCCCTTGTGCTCAGCCGCCGCCAGCACGAGCGCGCGGGCGGCAACCTCGTCCGCCGGAACCATGACCGTGACGTGGGGGAAAGTCATCATCAGCGCGAAGTCTTCGATCGACTGCTGGCTCGCGCCGTCCTCGCCCACGCTGATCCCGCCGTGCGAGGCCACGAGCTTGACGTTGAGCTCGGGAAATGCGATCGACATGCGGATTTGATCGTAGCCCTTGCAGACCAGAAAACAAGCGAAGCTCGACGCAAAGGGGATGAGCCCCGAGGCCGCCAGGCCCGAGGCCACGCCCACCATGTTGGCTTCTTGAATGCCGCAGTTGAAAAACCGGTCCGGGAAGGCCTCGCCGAAGGCGGCGGTCTTGGTGGACTTCGACAGATCGGCGTCGAGCACCACCACGCGCGGGTCCCGGCGGCCCAGCTCCACGAGCGCTTTGCCGTAAGCGTCCCGTGTCGCAGCTCCCAGCTTTTTTTCGAGCTTCACTGCGCCCGCCATGGCCGTCACTCCGTCTCAAGCTCCGCGAGCGCCCGCTCGACTTCCTCAGGCTTGGGCGCTACGCCGTGGAACTCATTGTTGTTTTCCATGAAGGACACGCCCTTACCCTTGATCGTATGCGCCACGATCAGGGCGGGTTTGCCGCGGACCGTCTTCGCCCACTGGAGAGCATCGTAGATTTCCTGGTAGTTGTGGCCGTCAATCTCCTGGACCGCCCAGCCGAACGTCTCCCACTTGCGCGCCAGCGGCTCCATGTCCATGATCGCCCAGGTGGCGCCGTCGAGCTGGAACTTGTTGTAATCGAGGATGGCAGTCAGGGAGTCGACCTTGTGGAAGGACGCGAACATGGCGGCCTCCCAGGTCTGGCCTTCATTGTTTTCGCCGTCGGAGAGCATGACGTAGGTGTGAAAATCCTTCTTTTGCACGCGCCGGGCCAGGGCGCAGCCGATCCCGACCGAGAGCCCCTGCCCCAGCGACCCCGTCGAGGCCTCCAGGCCGGGGAGCCGCCGCCGGTCGGGGTGCCCTTGAAGGGGGCTCCCCAGCTTGCGCAGCGTCATGAGGTCCGGGCGCGGGAAATAGCCCGCGTGCGCGAGCACCGCATAGAGCGCCGGGCAGCCGTGCCCCTTGCTCAGGATGAAACGGTCGCGGTCTTCCCACTGCGGCCGCTTGGGGTCGTGGCGCATGGCGTGGAAGTAGAGCATCACCAGAAGATCGGTGGCCGAGAGGCTTCCACCCGGATGGCCCGAGCCGGCTTGCCCGAGCATGCGCACGATGTCCTTGCGCACCTCGAGAGCAATGGACTGCAGCTTAGCGAAATCAGGCGCCTGGGTCACAGACAAAACCTCTTGGTTTGACAATCGGTGACGCCGTCCGCTGAACGGTTGGGGGGGTCAAGACGAGCGACGAGCGGTGAGCGAGCGAAAATCATCGCGCGGGGCGTGCGGAGCGTCAAGACGAATCTTGAGCACCTAACAAAACCCCCACGTGGACCGCGACGCGAGATCTTTTGGCACGAGACGAGGAACGAGGAGGACGGCGTATCCGCTGGGATACGCCGAGGAGGAGTGACGATGTATCGTGCCAAAAGATCCGCGTCCCTTCGGGTTGCGGCGGGTATGGGCCATGTGGGGGTTTCGTTAGGTGCTCTTAGGCGCCCGACAGGACGTGCCGCTGCCCGCGGCCCGCCAGGGCTTTTTCGAGCGAGTCGGCCACCCACTCCACGTGCTCGTCGGGCATGGCGGGATACAGGGGGAGCGAGATCGTCCGCTCCCCGATGCCTTCGGCCACGGGAAAATCCCCGCGCCTAAGCCCGAAGGTTTTGGCGAAGTACGTAGTGAGATGAACGGGCTGATAGTGCACCATCACCATGATGCCGTCCGCCTGAAGCGCGTCGATCACCCCGTCCCGCGCGGGGGCGTCCACCCAAAGGGTGAACAGGTGGCGAGCATGGCGCGCGTGCGGCCGCGAGGCAGGCATGCGCACGCCCCCGAGGGGGCTGATGAGCGCCTCATAGCGCCTCGCCAACGCTTCCCGGCGCGCCAAATTAGCCGCCAGGCGCCCAAGCTGCGGCAGAAGCAAGGCCGCCTGCAGGTTGTCCATGTTGTATTTCCAGCCGAACTCCACCACGTCCCAGGGCTTGTAGCCCTCGGCCGCGCGGTCGGCGGCCGTCTTGGTCATGCCGTGGTAGCGCAGCAGCCGAAGCCGCTTGTAGAGAACTTCATCATCCGTGACGATCGCCCCGCCCTCGCCGCACGTCAGGTTCTTGGTGGCATAAAAGCTGAAGCACGCCGTCTCGGCGAGCCCGCCCGGCCGCGCGCCGTCGCGCTCGCCTTCCACACAGTGTGCAGCGTCCTCCACGATCTTCAAACCGTGCCGGTCGGCGATCGACCTCAAGGCCCGCATGTCGCACATCAAGCCGTAGAGGTGCACGGGCAGGATGGCTTTCGTGCGTCGAGTGATCGCGCGCTCGACCCTCGCAGCGTCCAGATTGCCGGTGTCCGGCTCGACGTCCACGAAGACGGGTCTCGCGCCGGCGTGCAGGATGGCCTGCGCCGTGGCCACGAAGGTCATCGGTGTCGTGATCACCTCGTCCCCCGGCCCGATTCCGAGCGCCATCAAGGAAAGGTGAAGCGCCCCCGTACAGCTTGTGACCCCGACGGCGAAGCGCCGGCCCAGGGTGTCGGCAAAGCGCCGCTCAAAGGCCGCGACAGTCTCCCCGGTTGTGAGGATGGGACCGGCTAGAACTTCGGCCAGGGCCGCGAGCTCGGGCTCGCCCAGGTCGTGGTGGAAGAAGGGAACGCGGATGTTCAATGAAGCTCCCGCTTGCCCGCCGCGCTCGTGATGGGGATGTGGCGCATCCAGATCTGCTTTTCCCACCACGGGCGGTTCTCGGAATACCACGCGATGGTGCGCGCCAGGCCCTCCTGCCAGGGGATTTCGGGCTTCCAGCCCAGCGCGCGCTCGATCTTGGAGGCATCGGCCGTGTGGCGGAAGACCTGCCCGGGCCGCTCGCCGATGAAGGTGATTTGATCCTCGGACCCGTCCATGAGCCTCAGCACATCCTTGGCGATGCTCAGAATGGACCGGTGCACGCCCGAGCCCACGTTGAACACCTCGCCCTTGACCTTCGCGAGATCAGCGTGAATGATCCGGTCCAGCGCGCGGGCGCAGTCTTCCACATGGACGAAGTCGCGCGCGGCCATGCCGTCGCCGTGCACCGTGAGGGGCTCGTTAAGCAGCATGCTCGTGATGAACCGCGGCACGACTTTTTCGAGGTGCTGGCGGGGCCCGTAGTTGTTGAAGGGCCGCACAATCACAGCGGGGATGTCGTAGGTCTTGTAGTAGGACCACACCAGACGGTCGGCGCCGCACTTCGCGCTCGCATAAGGGGAGGGCGGCTCGAGCACGTGCTCCTCATTGATCTTCTCGGCTCTCGCGGTGCCGTACACCTCCGAGGTCGAGATGTGAATGAAACGCTCGACGCGATGCTTATACTTGAGCACCGCATTGGCCACGGCCTGGGTGCCCAGCACGTCGGTCTGATAGAACAACAGGTTGTCGTAAATCGAGCGCGTGACATGGCTTTCGGCCGCGAAATGCAGCACCACGTCCGACTGCGACACGAGCGTGTCCATCAGCTCCGCATTGCAGACGTTGCCGTACCAAAACGTGATGCGCTCGTTTCTCTTGCCGTTGAGGATCACCGGCAGGTTCTCGACATTGCCGGCGTAGGTGAGCGCATCCACCACAAGGATTTGGTAGGGATAATGTTCGTGCAGGTAGTGAACGAAGTTGGAGCCAATGAAGCCGGCCCCACCCGTGACGAGAATGGTTTTCATGGTCTCCCCGCTGTGCTTAAATCCGCCGCCTGCGGCGTGAAGACCTCAACTTCCATGCCGAGATCCCGTTTCATGACTTCGCGCACGTGGGTCGCGGAGGTCTTCAGGACCTTGAGCCACCCGTGCTCCCAGTCGCGGATGCCCGCCAGCCACGCGGAGCATCCCCGGCAGGGCCAGCACTCGGCGCCGCGCCCGTCCAGGTGCATGCGCCGGTACCAGTCAAACATCTCGCCCCGCCAAATGTCCTTGACGGATTTTTCCCACGCGCTCGGAAACAGCTTGGAGGTGCGGAAGGAAATGTCCTGCCCGCACAGCGAGATGCGGCCGAGCGTGTCGATGTTCAGGCGCTCGAAGGGCCACACGCAGGGCTCCTTGCGCTCGCCGGGAAGATGGGCGTACAAATGCCGGTCCAAAGACTTGTGGGGATCAATCGTCGTGTTGTCGTCCCAGGTGAGAAACTTGCGCGTGATCACCTCGTCGACCCCGACCTCTTTCAACCAAAAGTTGACGGCCTCTTCGAGGCGCCCCTCGATGATTTCCTGGCGGATGATCGAGACCACCACCCGCGAGGTCTGCGCATAGGTCTTGCGCAGCTCGAGCGCGGCGCGCACGTTTTCGAGCTGATCCGCCCACCACTTTTCGGGATCCTTGGGCGGCCCGCTGCGCGGCGGCCTGACCTTGGCATAGGTCGCCCAGTCCGCCGCGTCCATGGAAAACTCGATGAGGTCGATCCCCGCGCGGATCACGCGCGCCAGGCGCTCGCGCAGCGCCGGCCGGGGCCCGAACATGCTGCCGTTCGTGTTGAGCCAGATGCGCGCGCCCTGCGCCTTGGCGTACTCGATCATGTCCGTCATGCGCGGGTGGAGCATCGGCTCGCCGCCGCCCGTGCAGCGCAGCCACGCGCCGTAAGGGCCCGCCTCATCCGCGATCTTGCGCCACAGGGGCTCGGGGAAGAGGTCCCCGCCTTTCTCCCGGTAAAAACGGCGGATCTCGGAGTTGCCGTCGGTGTAAGGGCAGTTGGGACAGCCGAAGTTGCAGGGGTAGATGATGGAGAGAATGAGCATCAGGGGGAACTCTTCGGCCCCCGGGCGAAGGCCGTATGTCTTGCTTTCCTGCGGCTCGGCTGTGTTCAGGCTCATAAAGAAGTTATCTTACCCTTTTGTGACACGCGATTCAACGTTCCCACTCCTCGAGGCGCAAGCGGCGGACCGTGCCCTTCGTGATGAGGCCCCGGTCGCCCAGCACCACCCAGCGCCACCAGGCGCCGAGGATGTCGCGCACCGATCTACCAAGCGAACTCACTTTCGTGCCCTTGGCCTCGCCCTTTTGGCGCGGAATAAAGTCAATGGGCACCTCGCAAAACTGCGCGCCCCGCCAGTAAAGCTTCACGAGCGCCTCGACGGTGGTAAACGAGCTATCCACCTCGAAATCGACCGACTGCGCCATGCGCGTCGTGTGGAAGACCACGTTCTGGTAGTCCGTGAGCGGCACATGGAAGAGAAACCGGATGAGCCAGTAATTGATGAGCGAGATGACCGCCTTGCCGACCGTGTCCGAGCGCTTGGTGATCTGGTAGACGCCCAGGCGCGTGAGAAACTTTGCGAACGGCTGCAGGCCCGGCTGAGTACGCAGGTCGATCTGGCGCGAGCGCACGCCCATCACCACGTCATAAGATTTCAGGAGCTCCAGGAAGATGCGCAGGTAGGAGATGTCGTAGGACCAGTCGGCGGTCTGCCAGAAAAGATATTCCTTGGTGGCGCTGGCGATGGCGCGGCGGGCCGAGAGGCCGATGTTTAAGTTGCGCTCGTTTCGCACGAGCCGCAGCTCGGGGATTTCTGTTTGCAGGGCGCGCACGATCTCCGGCGTGCGGTCAGTGGAGCCGTCGTCGAGGATGAGGATTTCGTAGTCCTGGGCGACCTCGCGCAGCAGGGCGTGGGCGCGCAGGATGTAATCGCCGATCAACATCTCCTCGTTATACGCCCAGCACAACCAGGAAACCCCGCGGTCAAACTTGGGCAGGGAACGCGCGATCTCCGGGGTGTAGGGAGGGGCCAGAGGGGCGGCTTGAACTTTCTTTACCTCCACGCCGACATCGGTCATGGTTTCAGGCTCGCAGCGCTGGGGGAAGAGAGAATCTCCAGACTGCGCTCCCCCGCATTGAGAATCAAATCGATGGCCGAAAGATACGGGACAAAGGGGCCGTGAAGCTGCGGATAGACCGGGTGCTGATACTCCTGCCAAACGACGTGGATCCCGGCCTCCCGGAACAATCCCATGTCCAGATAGTCTCGCGCGGACTCACCCGACAGGTAGGTGCCGGCGCCCAGGCGCCGGCAGATGTCGAGCAGGCGCTCGCTGCGCTGCCCCTCGACGCGCATTTCAGATGAGCGCAGGACCTCGCGGCGGATGCCCAGCCACTCGCACATCTTCAAGGTGACCGCAATGTCCACGTCCACCAGGCGGGACCAGGGCTGCGTGAGCACGGCCTCGAGCTCGGGCAGGTAGCGGCCCGCAAAGGCCGCCTGGGCGTAGAGATTGCGCAAGGTAGTGAGGTGTTTGCGCGCCCACGGCACGCGCGCATCGATCTCGACGTCGTGGATCTTTTGCATTCCCCTGCCCTTGTGCAACACCGGCACTGTGAGCCAGCGCGCGCCCTCGCGGGCCTTGACGCGGTTGCGGTTGCGCCACCCGTGCTTGTCGTACGGCACGTCGTCATAGAAAACGAACGCGTCGCAGCGCAGAAGCTGGTCGAAGAACCCGATCCACGGCAGGTAGCCGGGCTGCAGAATGACCACGGTTTTCTCGCCCCTGCGCATGTCCGTCATCGGTCTAGCGAGCCGTGCTGAGAGGCACGTAACTTCCCGGCCGCGCGCCTTCGAAAAGCGGCGAGGCGGCATGCGGCTTTTGAACGGAGAACGCCTCGTC
>CAZPNG010000278.1:0-4455 GCA_964587845.1 uncultured bacterium
TGTGGGCGGCATCGTCATCATGCGCCAGGGCGAGAATGCCCTCAAGGTCATCGACCGGGTGAAGAACAAACTGGAGGAGATCAAACCCTCGCTGCCCCCAGGAGTCGAGGTGGTCACCACCTACGACCGCTCCGAGCTGATCGAGCACTCCATCGAGACCCTCAAGGGCACCCTCATCGAAGAACTGGCCATCGTCAGTCTGGTGATCCTGATCTTTCTGTGGCACCTCCCCAGCGCCCTGATCCCCATCGCCACCATCCCCATCGCGGTGATCATCGCCTTCATCCCCATGCAGGCCATGGGCCTGACCTCCAACATCATGTCCCTGGGGGGCATCGCCATCGCCATCGGGGCCATGGTGGACGCGGCCATCGTGGTGGTGGAACAGTCCCACAAAAAGCTCGAACGCTGGGACGCCGAAGGCCAGCAGCGGGATTATAAGGAGGTGCTCATCGAGGCGGTCAAGGAGGTGGGCGGCCCCAGCTTCTTCGCCCTGCTGGTCATCGCCGTCTCCTTCATGCCGGTATTCACCTTGGAGGCCCAGGAGGGAAGACTCTTCAAGCCCCTGGCCTTCACCAAGAACTTCTCCATGGGCATCGCCGCGGTGCTGGCCATCACCCTGGTGCCGGCCATGCTGCTGCTCTTCATCCGCGCCAAGCCCTTCGCCTTTTCTCCGCGCTGGCTGTGCCGGCTGACCAACGCCCTCCTGGTGGGCAAGATCCACAAGGAAGAACACCACCCCATCAGCCGGGTGCTCTTCCGGCTCTATGAGCCGGCGGTGCATTTTGTGCTGCGGCACGTCAAGGTGACCCTGCTCGTGGCCACGGCGCTTGTGCTGACCACGATCCCGGTCTACTTCAAGCTGGGCTCGGAGTTCATGCCGCCCCTCAATGAGGGTTCGATCTTGTACATGCCGACTGCGCTGCCGGGGATGTCGGTGACGGAGGCGCGCCGGATCCTGCGGCTTCAGGATCAGGCGCTCATGCAGTTTCAGGAGGTGGAGCGCGTCTTCGGCAAGGCGGGCCGCGCCGAGACGCCCACGGACCCGGCGCCTTTTTCGATGGTTGAGACCACGGTGACGCTCAAACCCCGCGACGCGTGGCGCCTGGTGGCCCGCCGGCCGCCGGCGTGGCTTCCGGAGTTCCTGCGGGAAGCGGTCAAGGCCGTGTCGCCCAAGCGCCGCATCACCTACCAGGAATTGATCGACGAGATGGACGCCGCGCTGCGTTTTCCCGGCATTCCCAACATTTGGACCATGCCGATCAAGAACCGCATCGACATGCTCTCGACAGGGATCCGCACGCCGGTCGGCATCAAGATCATGGGGCCGGACCTCGCCCGGATCCAGAAAATCGGAACCGAGGCGGAAGCCATCCTGCGCTCGCTTGAGGGGACGAGGAACGTGTATGCCGAGCGGGTCGCGGGCGGCTACTTTGTGGACTTTGTCCTCAAGCGCGACCAGCTTGCGCGCTACGGCCTCACGGTGGCCGACGCTGAAGAAATGATCATGGCGGCGATCGGAGGGGAAAACGTCACCACCACGATCGAGGGCCGCGAGCGCTACCCCGTGAACATCCGCTACGCGCGCGATTTCCGGGAGGACCTCGAGGACCTCCAGCGCGTGCTCGTGCCCACGCCCTCCGGGGCGCAGGTGCCCATGGCGCTGCTTGCGGACATCCGCAAGCTCGAGGGCCCGGCGATGATCCGCGATGAAAACGGGATGCTTGCGGGCTATGTCTACGTGGACATTTCGGGCAAAGACATCGGCGGCTACGTCCGCGCGGCGAAAAAAGCGGTCAAGGAAAAACTCACGTTGCCCGCCGGCTATTACCTGGTCTGGAGCGGGCAGTACGAAAACATGCAGCGCGTGGGCGAGCGGCTCAAGGTTGTTTTGCCGCTCACGTTCTTCCTCATCCTTCTGCTCTTGTACCTCAATACCAAGTCCTGGGTGAAGACGGGCATTGTCTTTCTGGCGGTGCCCTTTTCGCTGATCGGCGCCGTTTGGCTTCTGTATTTTCTCGATTACAATATCTCGATCGCGGTCTGGGTGGGCATGATCGCCCTGATGGGCCTCGACGCCGAGACCGGTGTCTTCATGCTGCTGTTCCTCGACCTGGCTTACGAGGACCGCGTGCGCGCGGGCAAAATGCGCACCTATGAGGACTTGACCGAGGCCATCCTGTACGGGGCCGTGAAGCGAATCCGGCCCAAGGTGATGACGGTGATGACCGATTTCTTCGCGCTTGCGCCGGTGATGTGGGCTCAGGGCACGGGGGCCGACATGATGAAGCGCGTCGCGGCGCCGATGGTGGGCGGATTGTTTACGTCGTTTATCCTCGAACTTTTGGTCTATCCCGCCCTGTATGCCATCTGGAAGTGGAACTTTGAAATGAAGCGCGGCACGGTGATTCCGCAACCCTCCGGGCGCCCCCTGGCATCCCACTAATCCGTCGTAGGGGTCTGACCCCTTTTTGCCCAAAAGTGCCACCCCTCTGTCTGGATGGCGTGCCAGGGGTGGCACTTTTCGCGAAAAAGGGGTCTGACCCCTTTGGCTCCTATGTTAGAATACGCGGCCATGATGATGTGGATTGTGTTCAATGTCGTCGTGATCGGGATGCTGGCGCTCGACCTGGGGGTGTTTCACCGCAAGGCCCACGAGGTGAACGTCCGCGAGGCGCTCGTCTGGAGCGCGGTCTGGATTGCCTTGGCGCTCCTTTTCAACGCCGGCGTGTGGGCTGTGCGCGGCCCGCAGGACGGCTTGAAGTTCCTCACGGGCTACATTCTCGAAAAGTCGCTTTCCGTCGATAACCTGTTTGTCTTCCTCTTGATCTTCTCTTATTTCTCGGTGCCTGCGACCTATCAGCATAAGGTTTTGTTTTGGGGCATTGTGGGGGCGCTCGTGCTGCGGGCGGCCTTCATCGCAGCCGGCGTCACGCTGATCCACAAGTTTCACTGGATCATCTACGTCTTCGGCGCGTTTCTGATTTTTACGGGCGTCAAGCTCTGGGCGGAGAAGGGAAAGGAGATTCACCCGGAGAGGAATCCCGTCTTGAAACTCTTCCGGCGCCTCATCCCTGTCAGCAACGAATATGACGGCGACAAGTTCTTCACGCGCCGGGCCGGCAAGCTCATGGCCACCCCGATGATCGTGGTGCTGCTCATCGTCGAGACGACCGATGTCATCTTCGCCGTCGATTCCATTCCGGCCATTCTCGCGATCACCACCGACCCCTTCCTGGTGTACAGCTCCAACGTCTTCGCCATCCTGGGTTTGCGGGCGCTGTACTTCGCGCTGGCCGGTCTCATGCGCTTCTTCCATCGCCTGCACTACGGCCTCGCCTTCATCCTGATTTTCGTGGGCGCGAAAATGATGATCTCCGAATTCTACAAGATCCCCATCGGGATCGCCCTCGGCGTGATCCTGCTTGTCCTGGCGCTGTCGGTGGCGGCTTCGATGATCTGGCCCGAGAAGGAAAGGGAACCGTGAAGAGGTTTTTGGCCCACGCGCGCAAGTATATTTTCCGGGGCCTGTTGGCCATCATCCCGATTGCGCTTTCGTACTTCGCGGTGCAGTTTCTCTACGTGGTGGTGGACAGGCGCCTGACAAACCTGGTGGCGCGCGTGATCGGCGTGCGCATCCCGGGGCTGGGCTTCCTGGTGGTGCTCGTGGCCATGTATCTCCTGGGGCTTGCGGCAAGCAACGTGGTGGGCCATCAGATTTTCGGGCTTATCGAGCGCGTGACCCGGCGCATTCCGCTCATCCGCACGACCTACCAGGTGGGCAAGCAGCTGGCCTCGACCCTCTCGCTTCCCGAGCAGCAAATTTTCAAGCGCGCCGTCCTGGTGGAATACCTCAAGCCGGGCTCCTGGACGCTCGGCTTTGTCACGGGCACGATCATTGATCACCAACATCGCGACGAGTCCTTGCTCAAGGTGTTCATCCCAACGCCGCCCAATCCGACCTCGGGGTTCATGGTCATGGTGCGCGAGGCGCAGGTACGCGACCCAGGATGGACGATTGAGGAAGCACTCAAGACTGTAGTTTCGGGCGGCATCATCGGGCCCTCGGAGATTCGGGCGTGACGGCGAATAGGACGCATGCGATGGGGGTCCTGTTCCTGGGTGCCGCCTTTGTCTTGCTCGCGGGTGCGCTCGTCGCTCGCGCTGAGGAAGCTCAGCCACAGTCCCCCGTGGCCGTCGACGTGACCTTTCGACTCAAGCAGGCCGCCGAAGTCTTGGAGCAATCCGGCGATCCTGAGGATCGCGAGATTGCCCAATGGCTGCGTGAGAAGAATACGGTCAAACATCCCAAGTAACGATTTCTGAAAGAGAGGCTCGAATCATGAAACGAATCGTGCTCCTCGCCGCTCTTTACTTTGCAGCGGCCGTTGCACCGGTCGGCGCAGAGCCCCTTGCCTACGAGATTGACCCCGCCCATTCAGGCGTGGGCTTCAA
>CAZPNG010000279.1:0-5628 GCA_964587845.1 uncultured bacterium
TCAAATCGATGCGACCCGGCACGCATTTGCTTAACCACCAAAGTCGACCAGTCCCCGACACTCATCTCGCGCTGGCCGGGCCCCATGAAGTGTCCGTGGGGCTCAACATTCCCCACCGCATCCATCCGCCGTTCAGCCCAGTCCGGCAGCTCAGGATGTTCAAACGACAAGGTGACTGTAACCGTCTTTCCCTCAAATGAAAACTCTGCCCATCGCCCCGAGCTCGGCAGGAAAACGCTCTGTTTGAGCTGCCCTTGCCTGCCCGCTTCGAAGACAAGCCGGCCAGCCGGCTCGAATCCCGGCAAACTTCGGCGCAGCAGCTTGGCAACGTTGTCGCGAAGCGAGGCCTTACTGGATGGGATCTGAAGGCCCGCTCGCTCAAGCTCAGCCGTCATGAAACCCACGAGATCCAGCGCTTCGGGCTCATCCCCAACCACAAGATCCTTCAAGTTCACCGTGCGCCGTGAAGTCCAACGAATCCCGCGTCCGGGCCTGTGGTGCCAGAGAGGAAACCATTGATACCCGCCCTTCACGATTGCTTGTTTAGAAAGAGATGTGAGCGTTTCCTCAAGCGCCCAGTCTTGAAGGCCGATCGCTTGCGCCAGGCGGGCCCACCCGCTTTCAGATGCACCTACGGTGAGCTTGGGTGGAGGCGTCTGATAAATCTGAAAACCAATCCGGGTCACATCACTTGAAATTTTGAACGCCACATACTTCAACCCGAACTTAAAAATGAAGGTTGTGTCAAGGTCCGGCCTGTACGCCCTGAACGACTGACGCGTGGACATCGTTCGCACGATGTCCGAGAGGTGTGCGCGCATGCCGGCGAGGAATGCCGCTTCCGTGCGCAGCGTTTTGGACGGCACAGGGATCGTGCGACCCGGCGCGCGGCGCACAGCGAGATCAGCGGAAGCGAGGGACGGAGCCTTGCGCTCCCCCAAGACAGGGCCTAGGAGTCTCCCGGCGAACTCAGCTGCTTTGACAGAAGCTTGCTCGCTGGGCTCGACCGCCTCCAGCTCTCCTCTCCTGGCGTATCCCCCTTCCACGGACACACGCACGAAGTCCTGACGCAGGAGGGCCGCGTCGATCACTTCATGTGAACCCGGACCTCCCAAGTGGAGAATCGAGTCAAGCCGGTAGGGGTCCGAGATCGCAAGGCGATGACGTGGAGCAAGAGGCGTGAGGAGCGCATCGGCCAGCGAGTCCCTCGAGGCGGCAGCCAGCAACCGCTCATGCTCAGAGCGCAGGAGCAGGTTCTGACGGAAGACCGCCTTCGTCAGGTCTTCCATGCCTAGCGGAGCGCCTACGGCTACGAAGTGCATGCGCGCCGCAAGCATGAGCGCAATCATCCGGTAGGCCTCCCGATGCAAGCGTCTGGATGCACCGGCCGGCTCCGCGCCCGGCAATCCAACTTCCACAAGCGAATGTAAGAGCTCGAGTCTGGGATCGGGGTCCGTGATCAGGCGCCAGGTTATTGCAATGAGCTCATCCGGTGCCCGCAGGTTCACATAGATGTCCCCAGGATCAGCCCCTGTGCGCCGCGCCGCCTCCTGGGCTGCAAAGTACGCTGCGAGCGGAGAGCCCGGCCGCACGTGCACCCATGCGTTTCGGCCCAAGGCAGGATTGCCGAAAACCTTCTGGCTCAACAGTTCCCTGAAGATCGTGGCCCGCAGGTGCAGTTCTTCCTCATCGACGGTTGCCCGGAACTCTCCGTCTTCCGTTCCCTCGAGGGGCTGCGCCGGGATTCTTCTCACCAAGGAGCTGACGAGATCACCAAGTTGCCTCGAGAGGCCTCCTGGCCACCCCAGCGCACAGGGCCCCAGCTGGCTAACCAGCCCAGAGTTAAAGGATTCATAGAAAACCCAGGGCACCTTCTGAACCCATTCGATCACCCTGGCGACCTGGACGATCTTCTCGCCAAAATGTCCTTCCCCCGCAACGCGGATGTCAGCGTACGCTCCGGTACCGGTCATAGCGCCAGACCCGATCCCCCCTACCAAAGGCTTCAGGTAGCGAATACCATAGGGGACTCCCAAATACTCTTCCGAACGCGTGTGCACGATGGCGCCAATGCCCAGTGGAAAACCATCTTCACCCCGCTGAACGATCAAACGGCCCGCTGCCCTACCCAGCTTGGCGCGAATCGCGGCGACGCGGGAAGCATCTCGACCGACCAGCTCTGATAGAGTGATGGAATCCGGAACAGGCGCGTCCACAAACCTCTCAAACGCTGAAAGGACTGGTCTGGGCACGCGAGCATTCATGCCCTCGACAGCCAACTCGCCAAGTATGCCAGCATGTTGCTCCCAGAATGGCCAGTAGGTTTCGAGAAGCCACGTGCGCATGCGCGAGCGCGTGGGCGCCCGAATCGCCAAAAGAGAAGCAAGGGTCGGATGCGCCTTCCGCGAGCGCAGGTCAAAAATGTCCAGTTCCGGATCACTGGGCAAATAATCCGGTGCGTAGGATGTCAGGGCCGGCGCGCGGCGGGGAGAAGCAGGCAGGCGATGCCGGGCGAGCTCGCGGCCGAGCAGGACCAGAAAGGCGTCGTCAATCGACAGATTTTCCGCAGGGCGGCGCACGCGGCGAGCTCTAAAACCCTTCAGCAAGCTGCGGACGTAGCTTTTTTTGAAGACGCGCTGCCGGGGATTGAACAGTATCTTCCGAAAGACTCGCCGGACCGCGAGTTTGAGTTGACGGTTCATGATTTCCGAATCGCGTTCCTGACCTCCCCCGCGCAGGCCGATGGCAACCCGCACCGTCGAAAGGACAGCCAGCAACTGTCTCGCGTCGAGACGCATGCCGCGGCGCCACGCTCTCGCTTTGAAAAACCGTGTCCGGCTGCTCGGCACGATTCCCTTATCGAGATCGTGCACGATAGCCTCGCGCCAGCGCACGCCCACGTTGCGGCTCGAGAAGGCCTCGCCTTCCGTAAACCCCCCGACCGCCCATAAGGTGCCGGCCGTGCGCGCCAAGCTCTTCACCATTCCCAGGTACAGGGCGTCGAGAGCGCGGCGATTGGCCCGTTGCACTTTCTCAAGATACGCCGTCCGGACATCAGACGGAGATGCCCCCCTTCGGATGAAGGGGACAGTGGAAAAGCGGGGGCGCCTGTAGTTCTTGCCGAGGAGCGTGCGGAAGATGGTGTCCACAACGCTCACCACCCACTCCGCATTTTCGGCGGTCTGCTTCGCGAGGGCGTCGTGGATCTCCTCTCGGGGCGTGAGCTTCAGGTACGTATTGAGAACAACGTCCCAGTGAAGGACTCCGGACAGCAAGCTCACCCGCAGCGCTTCTGAGTTCACGTCGATCAGTTGTGCGGGCTTAATCTCGCGCACAAACTCCCTTGCGTAGCGCCTGCGCTCGGCGGCAGAAAGTTTCTTGGTGGGCTTCCTGGAGATGGGTCTAGGCCTTTCACTGTCCACAAAACGCCGCAGACGCGTTGCCACTGGCTGAGCTAATTCAAGAGAGGCCCCCTGCAGGAGCATGTCAAAGTAGCGCACCACCGAAATGAGCGGTTCCAAGCCGTTGAGATCAAGGAGTAGTGGGACCCTGCGCACGCGCTTGATCCCGAGGGGAATCGCGACTCCGGGCAGCCGCTGGGTGCCCCAAATCACGCTCAGCAGATGCGCGAGGCCGAGCTCATTTTCCATTTCGTAGCGCAGCGAGGCAGCATTCGCCCCATAACTGAGAACGCGCGGCGCGAGCGTGCTACGCCCGCGGTACTCAACGCTATAGGTCGCGCGAGAATAGCCGGACCCCTTCACGCGCACGCGCCGGCGTGCAAATGTGAGATTGCGGTTTGGCGCGACCCCGCCCCCGACACTGGTCACTCCCCAGAACACCGGTCCGCGCGCGGCCTGCGGCGTGCCCCACAGAGGCGTGCTTCGATCGACAAACAGGGCTGATCGGCTCTCCAGCAGCCACCTCACAAGAGCGCGTTGTCGGGGAGGAAGCGATTTAAAAACGCGGTCGCGGTAGCGCACGAGCTCGGGCTGCAGAAAGTTCGCGGGATTCTCCAGCGTGGCTTCGCCCAACCGCACACTTTCCAAAGCGGCTCGATCCTGCGGCGGCACCTCGCCGGTCCGGCTGGCAGAAGAAAGCGCCGGCCTGCCCGACCGCGCAGGAGTAGAGCGGGCGGGAGCGCGGCGAAGCGCCGGCCCATGCACCTGAAGTTCCAGGTAATAACTCGCGCCGGGCTGAGGCCCAAGGTCGGGCCAAACGGAGAACTCCAGGACAGAAACAGGGCGAGTGTTGGAGATCAGATGAAGGAATGCGACGAGGTCTTCCACAATCCGGTTGTTCGGCCGGGCCGTCCTGATCTCTACGGCCAGGCGGCGAGCCGCGATGAAATTTCCTTCCGGCCATACCGAGAGGAGATTTCGATACCTGCGCGCAAGACCCTGTGGCAGCGCGCGCGATGGCGTCTCCTCTCCCAACAGGGGCGGGGGACGCACTTGGAGCGGGGTTGCGAGAAGTTTCTCAAGTTCGACGCTCGTGAACCCAGCGGAAGGAAGGCCAGTTGCTCGTTCGTGACGAGCCAGTTCGAGCGCGTAGAGAGCCAGGCCTTTTTGACGAGCAGCCGCTACGGGGTGCGGGTATTGCCTGACCGCGGCCACTTCCAAATCTGTGTAGGTCCCCGCCACGCGAAGGCCGAACTCGATAAGCGTCTCGAGAATGGTTGCGTCATGTGAAATGCCTTCCAAGGTGATGACAAAACGAGGTTGTTCCGCAGGGCCGACCTGGCGGACATCAATCTTTTGATACCTCCCATGGTGAACAGCCGAAAGCCCGCTCCCTGGCCCGGTCGTTTCCTTGCGCTCAAATGCCATTTGATCTTGGACCGCGGCCCGCAAAATCTCAAGCGTCAGGGGCCGGTGCGCGGGGGGGCCTCGCCGCGGCGGCTCCCGGTCGAGAACAGAGTGCCGGGGAATTGAGTCGACATCCAAAATGTAGCGAAAGTCCGTGTCCTCGGGCCGCCTGTCTCGCCTGCCCGTTGGCCTCTTGGCGATGTCGCGAACAACGTAAACCGAGTCTTGAGACCCGAACTTGCTTTCGATGTCCAGGCCGACTTCCAGCAGGTCCCGGCGAACCGCCTCCTCTCGCGCCTGATCCGCAATCACGATCAAATAAACCCGCTTGGGGAACGGCCCGCCGGTCATGATCACCTTCCCGGCGCCGTAAGGATCCGCCAGGCGGGCCATGTAGCCGCGGATGTCCTCGATTGTCAACGGCTGAAGCCGACTCTTCGGCCGCAGGGGTTCATTCTTCCCAAACAGGACGTGGAAGTCATACCGAATCCCGCCCGCGAGGTAAGGCACCCACTTGAAGTACAGGACATGTCCCTGATCGCGCGCCGGATCTGCATCCGGATTATCTGCACCCGAGCGGACGATCACGTCATAGCTCGGCCCATGGCGCTCTGTGATCATGCCGGCTGCGCTGCGCAATCGATCGGCCACATTGGGCCCCCCGGATGCATTAACCTGAAAATCGGACTCTCCCCACCGCCCCGGCAAGCGCACGATGTTCGCGCCCTCAAGCCCCGAGAGCATCAAGGCCTCTCGAATCTCGTTTTCCGTCAGACCGTCCACGCGGGTCGGGGCGTGGCGATCTCCCAAGGCGGGCGCG
>CAZPNG010000280.1:0-7740 GCA_964587845.1 uncultured bacterium
GACAGTCGGGGAGCGGTTGAGCCGATTGATCGAGACCTGGATTCAGAACCGCTTGAAAGCTGCAGGTTTCGAGGAGCAGATCCGCGTCGAACGGGCCGCCTACCGGGCGGGGCGGCTCTCAATCGAGTGGACTCTTTCGGCAGCGAACGAGGAAGTCACGGCATTTGTGCTCGATCAGTTGGGCACGTTTGCTGAGGTCCCGGACCGGGAAGCATTTCTGGCCCGCAGGAAGGTCCGCGCGAACGCGGCGTCCTTCGCCATGCGGGGGGGTCGGGCATCGTCCACCGTCGAGTACCTTGTCAGGGTGTGGAGAGATCAGCTTCGGAGCCGCAAGTCTCCTGCTCTCTCCGCTGAGCGCCACGCCCCGTCCGTTGCGCCGAAGAAGTTTGTGCGGGAGCTGGAGCAAGTGGAACCCAACCTTGCACTGCTTGTGTCGCAATTCAGATTTTCCAGGAAAGTCGACGGTACGAAACCCTTTTACGAGGTGGTTTCCTACAAAGACATCTACAAGGCCCTGAGCGATAAAGGTTTGTTTGGAGTCCGTGCCCGGCAGCGCTACACGAGTTTCATGGCGTATCTGGTGGGTGAGGGTCTTGTCCCGCGGGGCGCGGACACCCCACTCCTTCAGGCCATTGTCCGCGAGTTTCTACGGCAGATTGAGGCCCGCTATTACAAGGACTTCAAATCGGCGCCGGGCGCGCGTGAGTTTGGAGGCCTGGTTGAGGAGGCCGAGAGAGCTGAAACCGAGGGCGACTGGCAAACGGTCTATTTGGCGCATTCGTTGCCGCCCGGGCGGTTGAGGGTGATCCGCGCTGTCGCGCAGGACCTTCAGAGAGAGTACGGCTTAGTGGCCTATCTCGCTGCGCCCCGGCTTCCGCGGCCCCTGCGCCTGGACACCACGTCCGTGGAGGAGATGGACCGATGGTGCAACGCGATCGGAGAGATTTACCACGTTCAGGGCGCGAGTCTCGGCTTCTTGTGGTCGAAACCCTCGGCGGGGGAGACCGACGACCTCAATCGCCGATTCTCCAGCTCGCTCATGGCCGAAGCCGTAGGGCAGAGTGTGCTGCGCCGCCAGGCTTCGGATGGTGCGGCGCTCGCCCAGATCCGGACCTGGTTGAGTGAGTGGCGGCAGAAGCCGGTCACTCCCTTTCCCTGGCAGCCCAAGAAGAAAGTCTTGCTTGTGAAACAAGCGGGGGGATCCCCGGCGGCCGGCGTAAGCCAGCCGGTGTGGGCAGATGATGTGCCCTCAGCGCTCGAGCGGTTTGCAGAGTTCTTCTTGCAGAAGAGTTCGCACATCCTCATCCAGTTCCATCGCGGAGAGCCCCTTGACACCCTGGTGACGAGAGGCAAAGTCAGCGCGGAAGTGAACAGACCCAGAGCTGAAGGCTTCTTCCGCGGCCGCAAGGGATCTTGGAACCGGTTCTCGGTTTATCTCGTCGGAGAGTTCGGCGCAGGCCTGCGTGAGGTCGGCGATGCCGTGGGGGAGATTCGAGATCGCGTGCGGAAGCGGCTTCAATCTGGGGAAGGTGAAACGCCCGAGCCGGCGGCTGGGAAAGCCACCGCGGAGAAACCGGCCCCCACGCAACAGCGGCCCAGTGCTCCGGCGATTACCCTGGATCGTGCCTATGAGCTGTTTGTCGAGAACTTTCAGTGGCCGCCCAACGCGCACGCGATGGCCTTCGAAGCAGCGGCGCCCCGCCAGGCCATCCGCCGCCAGTTGACGGCACCTCGGCGCTATCAGGGAAAGACAAAAGTCTACAACGCTTTCTGGGGATGGTTGGAGGCGGATTTTGGGATCACGCCGGCTGACGAGCGGCGCGTCCTCACGGAGCTCGAATGGCGCCTAAGAGGCGCGCATGCGCGGCTTTCGAGTGTGCGCGCTCAGTCTGCGGACCTGGAGCCCTTTCAGCGCATCGATCTCGACCAGGTGCTCGACGCGGCGCTGGAAGGGCTTCCCGGCACCCTCGGCCAGCTCTATAGGCCCAGACTAAGGACCGATGCCCGAGGCCCGGCCGGCGACCTCGATGCAGTCCTAATTCGCATGGAAGCGGAGCCCCGGGAGGCAGCGGACATCATCGACTTCTTCAGCGCGCTCGAAAGAACGATCACGACAAGGTTCGATTTCGAGGGGCTGGGGCTGAGGTATTCCCTCAAGCGGCCGAGCGATGCAAGCAAGCGGATCTACACGTTCCACGTGCGCAAGCGGCCGGTCATCTTGCGCATGCACGCAGGAAAGAAAAGGGTTCTCTCGACGGGCGATCTGAGCCGGATCCTCGAAAGGTCGCGCAGCGGCATGCCTGACGGGTTCAAGTTCAAATACATTGAGCGCTTTCGCGTGGAAACGCGGGGGAATGAGGAGAACCTCGGGTCTGTCTGGATTTACGTCGAGACTCCTCCCGGGCAGGCGGACGAATTGCTTGCGGATTGGGCCGTGCTCTCCAAGGCCGTCACCGACCGCTACAACTTCGAAGCCCGCGGCGTGGTGCGCGATTTCGAGGGCCGACCCAAGATTGCCGGCAACAACGTCTACATCCTGCGCATGCGCAAGCGCAGTTCTGCGGCACGCGTCAAAGAGCTAAGTGCTCTCGAGCTGATAAACCTTGCCGGAGGAATTGTTGAGAAGTACGGTGCAGACTCTGTGACGTGGGCGATTCCGCTGCAGGGATGGAACGCCACGATTTCCGTCACGGCAGACCCAGACAGGCGTCGGGAGATCCGCGCCGATCTCCTGGCCGTGGCGCGCGTGATCGAAGCCTCCTATGGAGGGGAGGGAGGTTTCTATGTGGTGGGGGATCTGTCGGCGAGGCCGGCGCTGGGAAAGAAGGATCAATTCACTCTCGAAATGGCGTTCGTCCAGAAACTCTCACCCGATGAATTTCAAGCAGTGCATCACAAGACCTTTCCAGGTGCCGAATCCGTTGCGAAAACTGGGCTCCTGCGTTCGCAGCTCATCCAGTTGCTGGCGCTTGCGGGATTGACGAGACGATTTCACACACACTCCAGGATTGCACTGCAGGACGTCCGGCCCAGCAGTTTTAGCGTGGTGGATTACGAGATCCCGGCCGTGCACCGGTTGGGCGATCTCCCCATCCGCGTCAAGCTGGCGCAGTTTGGCCGCTTGATTTCCGATGTTTACAGTCCTTCGTATCAGGCGAAGCTCCAAGATCCGGAAGATTTTTTCGACGGCGTTTCAGATGAACTGCCTCGCCAAATATTGGAGCTCACATTCGTGCCGCGCTCGAGCGCTGCGCGCGCCATCCTCACGCCCGAACGGTTGGATAGCTTGCTCAATTTGCTCAGGCGGCGGGGAACGCTAAAAGTCAAGACGGCTCCCGGGACCGGCGGGCAGTGGGCTTTTAATGATCAGGGGAGGCAGCCCTTTGAAGTGACCCTGCTTGCCCGACTCGAGGACCGTGATGCTGTGCAGCGCTCGGCCAGATTCTTCGAGGCGCAGCTGCGTCGATTCGAAAACGTGGAAGGGCCGGCGTCAGTTATCCGGCCGGCTCCGGCTTCTCGGCCGAGGGCGACGGCATTGGAAGTTAAAATAATTTTCGAAATCCGAGAGCTTGCAAGCACACCCACCCAGATGGCCGGTTTCATTCCGCTCACGGCAGCGATTTGGGAGGACCGTGTAAATGTGATGCGCCTCCTTTATCCTGATCGGCGCATCGACCACAATGTCGTCGGGACTGCGGACGAAAATCCCGACTCCGTTGATCTGACGATTTCGGGCTTGGCGCCCTTGTCCCCCGCCGCCCTACCAGCCGATTTGGACGCCGCGGAGAAAGAGGTTTATGAAGCGCTGGACTACCTGAGGGTCCTCGCGCGCGAGATCGAGGATTCGTTTGGATCAGAAACCGATCGCTACCTCGGGCAGGTGAAGTATAACGAGCAAGAGGCAGGCGGCTTCTTTGCGTGGGTGAGACTCCATCGGGTTTCACTCGGGTCCTTGGACGGGGTCGCTCAACGTGGGCTGAGTCGAAGAAAGGCAATGGACCTTGCCAGCGCGGCCTTTGAGGGGATCCTCCTCAAGTGGAGGGTCCGGCGGCTCGAGGATAGCCCGCACTCCTTCATTGTTGCCGCAGAGACCCATGCCGCTCAGATACCGGAGGATATCGATGCGGCTTTCTTTCACCTGCAGTCCTGGGTGCGGCGACATCTGGGGTCAATCTACGAGGTGCATCGCAGCCGCGCTTATGAAACCGAGGACCACACCTACACCCAGCTCCTCACGCTTCGGTTCAAGGGCCGCCAGCAAGCCGCGCGCGCCGTGCTCACGCCCAATCAACTCGATCGGCTCTTGGCTCCCTTGCGGAAATTGCCCGGAGCGCTCAAGATGCGCCCTGCGGTGCGCTTCGACGAAAACTGGCCCGGCAGACAGGAGGTCCGCGTCGCGCTTGTGGCGGATCCAGCTCAGCGGGACGCGATTCGCCAGGCATTCCTCGCCCTCCTCACCACGCTGCACGGCTTTGAAAATGTCCTCGCTACGAGATATGACGAACCCGAGCCGAAGAAGGCGGGGACCTTCGAAGGGGCCTTGTACTTCACGGTCGCGGGGCGCACGCCCTTGAGGTTTCAGGAGTGGCTCGCGCGCTTTAGAGCACTCGTTGCCAAGTTTCCCCACGATGATTTGGAAATCGGCAAAACGGATGAAGCCGAAAATCCCGCCTACGTGGGCCTGAAGATTACGGGAGTTCCTGAGGATCACTATGAAGAGTTAAGGTCGGCGCTTGCGCAGGCATCCAGGGATGTCACCTTGCTTCGGGGCGACGACCGGACCTATTATCTGCCGCTCTTTTTGCCTCACACAGGTGAAGAAAGCCGGACTTTAGAACTCAAGTTCAAGCGCGTGACCTTGCGGACCGCGGATGAGATTTCCCGCACCGGATTTCTCACAGATGAGCTCTCCGCACTCTTGGATGCGGCGGAAGTGCCCCGTGCCTCCGGGCGCATGCTTGCACGCCCGCCAGGAATGGCCGGCACTTTCATCATTACCATCCCGGATGTCTCAGCGACCTTGAATCTGAAGGCGGTTGGATATTGGGTCAAACTGCATTTCGGTTCTCTTTACGAGGTCGTTTACGTCGAGCAGACGTCGGGCGCTGCGCCAAAGCAACTTCTATTGACTCTGACCTTCAAAAAGCCCCGGTCCAGCCCGGCGCGCGGGGCGCGCAAGTTGGCTGCGCGTTCTACGGTGAATCCCCGCAGCGCGCTCGGGGAGTTGGCCGATCGGACCGTGGCGCGATGGATGAGGGAAGAGATTCCCAACCGGGTGAAGGAATTGGGGCTTCCCGATGTCACTGTCGCTGGAGGGCAGCTCGCGTTCAGCTTGGACCACCGGCATGTGACTGTCACGGTGAACCTCGACGGTGACAATCCGGCGCACCTCGACCAGGTGGCGCGCGCGCTTGGAAAACGCTTGCCGCGTGGCTTTACGCTCGTCGCTCCGTCGGCACAAAGCACGGCAGGGCAGGCGACCGTGCAGATGACGGGGCCCATCGAGCCGTTGCTCTGGTCGCTGCTCTCGAGCGACCGTGCTTTGGCAGAACAGTTCGGCGGGCTTGCCATGCAGATCTTCCGCACGGACTTAGCTTCGGTCCCGCCCGGCGTAGAGATGGATGGCGTTCATTTGGACCGCGATCTCTCCGGAGGCCGTGTGAATGTTCACATCGCGATTTCGGTTGACGAGTTGCGGTCCGTCGATCAGCGGCTGCGGGAGTACTTTCAATCCCTGGGGTATACGTACGCACACTCGGCTCAAGAAGCAGGGATCCAAGTGGTTGTGGGAGGTGGCACCCTCTCGGCGCTCCTCGCTCCCCGCCGCGCGGCGTCGCGCGCGACCGACGACTTGTCTGTCGAGGAACTTTTTGCCTGGTTTGCCGGGCACGGAATTGAGATGGAGCGGATCGAAGTCAAGCAGCTTGGCGGGTCTCCAAACAAAGGCTTTGCCTTGACGCTGCTGGAGCCCGATCTCCCTGAACCTGATGGCGAAGGTCGGCTTACCGAGAGGCAAATGGACGAGGCGTCGAGCGCTCTTGAGCTAAGAGAAGTCTACGACATTGAGACGCACGAGTTCCTCAAGAGCCGCGGATATGTGATGTTCCCCGTGACTTTTTCGCAGGGCTCCGATGACTCGGCCCTTATCATCAGAGACGACCTTTTTGATTCCCTAAAAGAAAAATTGCAGTCGCTTCTGGAACACGAAGTGGCCGGGCTGCTGGGAGCTGCAGGACTTCCGGTCACAAAAGTTGACGGCTGGCCATTCCGACTTGACGACGGGGATCCCTACCTGGATTTTAAGGTGCGTCGCACAGGCGATTCCGGATCCCTGGAAGAACACAGGGATGTCATCGAGGCGTTGTTGAGCACCCCTTACGAATGCATTGTTCACGTTCATCCGGATAGGGTGGCGCTCCTGGGAGCCCTCGGGCCTGCGCTGACGGGCTTGGTCGAACGGTGGATTGAGAGGGGAGTTCCGGCTGCGACCGTTGACTATGAATCAGTGGACCTGAGCCGGACCGACGATCTTAGCGAGCGGGTCAGAATATTTCTACAGAACTGGCTGAATAACCGGATGCGGGCGGCCGGCTTTATCGACACGGTGCAATTCGAGGCAGTCCGTCTCCGTGACCGGGCGCTCGATCTGGATCTTCGACTGAATGTGACGGAGCAGACGCCCGATGCGGGCCAGTTTGCCATGCAACAGTTGGCCGCATTCCTTGAGAATAGCAGCCTTCTCAATCTGGATCCGCTGGAGCCTGGAGAACACGTGGTGCAAATCAAAAATGCGCAGGCGACAGAATCCTTGAAGACTCTCCTGTCCCTCTGGGAAAAACAGATCGAAGGCCGAAAAGCCCCCGCGGTTACAACCCCCCGCCGCGCGCCGGCGGCGGTAGGGCTGTGGCGGCGCACCTTGCTCAAGATGGGTGCGGCAGCCGTCGTTGCCGGTCCCGCCGACCTTCTAGAAATCGCCAGGGCCATGAATCAAGAGGTTCCCGGGCGAGAGACTGAGTCTGAGTCATTGCAAGCCGTGCGCGAGGTGCTGCAGCGTGATGCAGGGCTGACGGCCCACCGGTTCGTGACGAAATACGCCGACATCATCCTCGAAAAGAGAATGTCAGACCCCTTTGTCTATCGCATGGTGGTCACGACAGCCTTTGCGCGCGTGCTGTCCCAGAGCGTGGACTTCTTATCAGAAAATAGCGGCCAGAATCTCAGGCAAACTGCGGCTTTCCTGGATCCCGAGCTCGGCCGTCAGTTCGGGGCCTTTCTAGCGGCTAGAGAGGCTCAAGATCTGACAAAGGTCCATCGTGCCATGGACAAGATGAACGCTGCCTTCTTTGCCCCCTTCGGCGTTACGATCGAACTGCGTCAGCGGGTCAAGTACGATCTCAAGGACCCCAAGAAAATCGTGGCAATTGACTACGAAGCTGACTTCTGGAACGGGGGTTCGGCCGAGTCGGTGAAATCCGTGACGGCGACTGTGGCGGGGAAAACTGCGACAGGGATTTTGATGGACGATGCAACGAGGGAGAATCTTGGCGAGGCAAGCCTGTTTGGCATCGGACGGTCGGATTCTAAGATCCTCGGTATAACCCTCGGGGATCCGCCCGTGGCCTTGGCGAGAGCTCGCAGCGCTTACTTGATTGCCGTGTGGATGATCGACACGCTCAGGGAACCTGAGCGCTATGGCGCCTTCCGAGAGGTTCCCAAGGTTTTCAGGAATGAATATCAGCA
>CAZPNG010000281.1:0-7098 GCA_964587845.1 uncultured bacterium
CTCCGGACCGATGCGCAGGTGTCGGCGAAGCTGCCGGATCTGGCCCCGCAGGGACGCGAGTGAGCCCAGCTTCGGCTCAAGCCCCGTGGCCTGCCGGTAAAGGCCCGCCGCCATGCGCTGGATGAGCCATGCCCGGCGCTCGATGAGCGGCCGCGCGAGGTCTAGGTTGTCGAAATCAAATCCGCGCACGAGAAACGCGCCGGGAAGCATGCGCGCCGCCGCGGCATTTGGGTCCACGACACCTTTTTGGATGTGTTGGGCAGACATGGCGACGAGACTTGCTCCTGCGACCACGGCCAGCTTGTCCGCGTAGGCTCCTATTCCGAAGGCGGCGCCGAGCTGGGTGAGAGCCAGGAAGCGGCCCAGCCAGGAGGCAAGGTCTGTAGTCGTGAAAGGATGCGTCGCGCGCGCGAGGCCAAACCCTGCAAGCAAGCTATGTCCGAGCGCATACAACGGCGCGGCTGCGATGGCGATCGTCCCAAGCGCTGTACGGTACTCTTCCTGGACAAGGTAAGCCGCCGGATTCAAGCGGTGCAGCCTGTGGCGCACTTCTTCGGCCAGGGAATGATCCATGATGTCCCAAGCTATTTGCTCGATCGCCCGCTCACGGGGGCTTCTGGCAATCAGGTCCTGCCACTGCGCGCGGAAGAAATCGACCGCGGGCTGTATCGGAGGTTCTCCGTCGGGCCAGCGCCCGGTGGCGAGTCCCTCGTAGGTGCGGAGGGCTTCCGCATAGGCGGGCGCGGCGTTGGCGTACGTCGATACCGGGCTCGAAGTGGGTCCGCCGAGTCCGGGTCCCTCTGCCAGCCAAAGATGAAACCGCTCCGCGCCCATCCCATGGGGCACCGCCGCGAGGAGCGCCACGGGCCCGCACACGGGGAAGTCCTCAAGCCACCAGTGGACGAGGACAGTTCCTTTGGCGGCCACGAGGAGATTGAGCTTTTCGACCGCGCGGCCGAGAGGTTCGAGGCCCTCCCGCATCGCCACGAGCACCTTGCTCACTCGCTCGTAAAGTTCGGGTAGACCGACGAAGGTGCGCGCAAGCGAGAGGACTCGGTGGATTGTTTCTGGAGGAACGGGCAATTGCTTCCCCCAAAAGATTCCGCTGGACGTGATGACCCCCGAGAGCAACCCCAGCAGCCCCGCCATCTCCGGGTCCGGATGAATGTCCCTGCCCCGCACGAGGATTCTGGAGCGCCCCGCGCCCTGGCGCCGCTTCCGATCGCGCAGCAACCCCGGCACGAAGACCGCGCGTGAGCGGCGGCGCAGGTCGACGGTGGCATCCGGCGGCCGCTCGGCGCGCTCAATGAGACGCTTCCACAGCCCGCTCGCCCTGACGAAAGCCACGAGCCGCGCCCGCAACGGCGAAAGCCCCTCGTCGCGCATCGCACGGTCTGCATACTGCTGCCGGGCCGTCGCAACCAGAACTTTCAGGTAGACCCGCTTTAAGCCCGGGAACTCGGCGGTAAACAAAGGCGCGGCGAGCATTCCGCCGAACACGATCAGCGTGTCGGCGCTCAAGGTGATCGGATGCGGCTGGCGGGGGCCGATCGTCACCTCCACTTGTTGGTCGGGGTGCTCGCGCAGAAATCGAATCGTCTCCCGGAATCGCGCGGCGAGCTCGGAGTCATAGAAGAGCCGGATCACAACACCGCGCAGGAGCTTATCGGCAGATGAGCGCGGCATAAAAACACTCAACAGCGCCAGAACGAAGACGATCGCCATCTTCCACGCCGGCAGCTCGTGGCGCGCGTACCGCAAGAACCAGTCCATGTCGACAAACTGGGCGCGCCGGCCGCGGCTGCGCTCACTTTCGGCGAATTGCTGGGCGAAGGTGCTCTTCCCCGCGCCCGGCATCCCGATGAACGCGACGGCGCCGCCCGCGCCCGGCAGCATCGCCTCGATCTGCTCAAACACCCGGCCATACGCCTCGGGCCGCTCCGCCCAAGCCGGAACGTCGCTTTGCACGCGCGTTGCGCTTTGGCGAATTCGCTTGAGCTTCGGCCGCCGGCTCTGGGTCCAAGCTTCCACGAGCTCAGCGGCGTCGGCACTGAAAAACTGAGCCGTCGCTCGGAGCGCATCGGCTGCCAGAATGCCGCCCTGTTCGACCCCCTCCACGGCTTGCGTCAGCAGCCTCCCTTTCTGTATCTCCACGATGGCAAAGAGCGCGTGGACCCGGTTGGCGTATTCGGCACGATCATCAAAGATCCGAACGAGCGAACGCTGCAATATCCTCCGCAGCGCGAGCGCCAGAACCTGCGGCTGCTGGCCTCCTGTGGCCAGGAGCTGTTCGGACGTAGACGTTTCCCCCGGCTGGAAGATGCTGGAGCGCGCCCGCTCGGGCAAAAACATCAGATCGCCGTCCGATCGCCGTTGATTCTGCGCCCACGTCAAGAACTTGTACTTCCAAACCAACTCCTCGCTTTCCATGGCGGCATTGACTACGACAGGAAACACGATGTCAGGCTCCATGCCCCGCGCGAATTGCCAGGTAGCCGGCTCGTGAAACACTTGCAGGCCCGGAACACCTTGGCGGAACGGATTCGCCGTGCTCCGGCGGATCGCATCTTCCCGGTCCATGGACTCCTCGCGCTCCGCCTTGGATCGCTCGACGAGCCGCCAGCCGAAGGCTTCCTGAATGACGCTTGAAGCAATGCGAACGATGAAAAGGTCGCTTAAGTCTTGTTCCCTCGCCTGCGTCAGGGCTTGGTGCATTTTCTCTACATTGATGAGAAATCCCTGAGAGCGTCTATCCCAGTGCTTGCGAAAAAGTGGCGCTCCGGGTAACGCGGATTCGGCCGGGGAGAGCGGTTGGGCACTGCGCACGATGGGCTCAAAGCGTTCCAGGGGGGCCTTGGGTCCAAATCCTCTGCGGACGGCCCAGCGGAGTGTGTAGATCACGGCCTCCTTGATTTCCGCAATGTCCGGTGCGGGCCCCAGTTGAATCGCCTGCCACGGGTCGGGCTCCGAAGGCGTGGAAACTTCCTCTGGCTGCTGACCGACGCGGGCTGCAACCTGGCGAACCGACCGGCTGAGATCCAATATCCCGCCGTGATCAGGAAAGCCGACGCCGCCCACGGCTTGCCCGCGGTGAATGAATGCGAAGGATGGAGTGTCCCCCCCGAGACGCTCGAAACGGACGTCAAAGCGCTTTGCCCAGGCGCTCGCATTAAACTCGCTCGCCAGGACAGGCGCGTGCCGTTCGTTTCGAAGCACCGCATCCAGGGTGACGCGGCGCGCTCGCTCGAGGGAGACACCACTTGCTACGAGCCCGCCGGGCCCGTACAGCCATTTCGGAGAGGAGAGTTTGGAGAGATCGAAAAGCGTGGGATAGTCTTGCAGCACTGCATGTTCGTAGGACTTTGACAAATCCGCAGTGGCGATGCGTGGCAGGAGGACGGCGTGTGCGAGGCCGGCATCCTCAAAGGCCTGCACCAGGCCGTCGCGGTGAAAGCCGCCTGCGACGAGGACACACTTTTCCTCGCGCCGTTCGGCGATCAGGCGCAGGACCCTGTCAGCCAGGACCCGGTCGCGCCGCAGTGCCAAAGAATAAAACGCCCTCGCCAACTGAAAACTCCAAAGGGGCCGGGGCCCTTTTGGGTCAAAAGTGCCACCCCTCATCGAGGCCGGTCTTCCAGGGGTGGCACTTTTCGAGGAAAAGGGCCCCGGCCCCTTTGGTTTTACAAGGTTTGTTAATCGGTTGAGAAAGACAGATGGTCTCAGCCCGTTGCGGCGCCGCTTGATGATCTCGTAGTCCCGCTTGGATAGCCTCGTTTCAACGAGGGCCCTCAAATCCTCCAAGTCGAGAGCCGCGCGCGCGAGCCTGCGCTCATGGGCGGTCGCGGCGCTGGCGCGCAGCAATCGCTTCGCGAGCCGGGCGACTTCTTCCTGAAGCGCCTGGGCCTTGAGTTCCTCCTCGAGGATGCGCATCTCGCCGAAGCGCGCGAGCGCCGGGAAATCCCGGAACGAAACCTTTTCTGCGCGGCCCGCATCGACGAGCTTCTCCAAGAGCAAGCGCGTGGCCGAACCTTTCGCGAGCCCCGCTGCCGCCGGGCGGGTTTCCTTCTGGCTCTTTGAGAACGCCTCAATCAGCTCGCGGCTCGCGCCCGAGCGCTTGAGCCGCTCAAGCAGCCGGCCGCGCTCCTCCTCCAGGGCCTTGGGATCGAGGCGCATCGCCTTCTCAAGCTCACGCAGCCGCAGGTAGCGGGTCAGGTGGGGATAGTCGAGTTGGGCTTGGGGGTGATTGAGATTCAGGCGGATCAGGGTCTTGGCCGCCCGCTCCAGCACGGGCAGCGCCTCGACAGTCGGTCTGCGTCCCCGCCGGTAGTCCCGCCACAGCCAGGCAAGTTCCCGCAGGCCGGGGGAGGCATGCTGACCCAGAGCCGCCGCCAGCAAGCGGTCGCAAGCCGCCAGGAACCGCTGCGTTTGGGGCCGGCTGCGCAGCATTCTGCGCATGACCTCGAGGTTCGCGCGGTAGAGCCGCGCATTCTCCACGCCCACGGCCTGGACCGGCGTGCCCGCCACCAGCGCAAACTCCGGGCCCGACAGCACGCCCCGGCGCATGAGGGATTCGGCGATCGCACGATTTGTCTTGGGATCCTTGAAGATGCGATAGAGCTGCGGCTCCAGCACGCCCGCGCCGCCCTCGAGGAAAACGGTGCGGAAGCCCTGCTTGGCCAGGTGCGCCAGAAGCTGGGCGCTGGAGCGCTGGGCGTCCAGGTTTCCATGCGCGTCCTGCACGAGAAGCACGAACGGATCGCCCTTGCGGTACGAGGGGGCCGAAACCGACTCAAGAACGCCGAGTTCACGGGGAACGTCAACAGGAAGACTGGGCTGTGCAGGAAGGGTGCGGGGGCTCCTCAGGAAAAAATCCTGAGCAAGCGCAACGTCGCTCGACGTCACCACATAGCAGGCGAGCGTGAGCGCAGAAATAACTCGCAGGCCAGGAGCAAAGCTCCCGCCTGTCCGGCTTGTCTTGAGAGGCATTAATGTTAACCCGTGGACTCCGATGGCTAGTCGGAATCGTTTAAAGCGTACCTCACGACAAGCCGGGTGTCAAACTCCTAACTCATTATTATAGATAGACTTACGTTTGGCTTGTGAGGGGGCCATGAAAAGCGATGCCTTCTATAGCTTACGAACCGACCGTTAGGGACCGTTTCTCAAGGAACCAGGTCTCCCATATGGACCCCCCACCCCTGCCCCGAACCTATCGGGGGGGTGGGGGTCTATGTACGAGACCTGGCTCCTTGAGAAACGGTCCCTCGTTACGGTCCCTCGTTATTCGACGGTGACGGATTTGGCGAGATTCTTGGGCTGGTCGACGTCGGTCTTTTTCAGGACGGCGATTTCGTAAGCCAAGAGTTGAAGCGGGATAGCCGTGAGAATGGGAGACAGAAACTCGGGAACGGCGGGAATGGCGAGCACGTGGTCGGCGTGCTTGGCGGCCTCGCGGTCGCCCTCGCTCACCACCGCCACCACAATCCCCCGGCGCGCCTTGGTTTCCTCAATGTTGGAAAGCATTTTCTCGTACGTGGCCGATTTGGGCGCCAGGCAAACCACCGGCAGGTCGGAATCCACGAGCGCGATCGGCCCGTGCTTCTTCTCACCCGCCGCATATCCATGAGCGTGAATGTAGCTGATCTCCTTGAGCTTGAGCGCTCCCTCCATAGCATTCGGAAAATTAAACCCGCGGCCGAGATACAGAAAGTTCCGCTTCCGGTACAGCGAGCGCGCGATCTTCTGGACCTTCCTGCGCAGCTTGAGCGCCTGCCGCGCCCGATCCGGCAGCCGTCGCAGGGCCTCCAGAAGTCCCCGGTAGTACGCCCCCGATCGCGCGCGCCGCAGCCGGCCCAGGTAAAGAGCGAAAAGCGCGGCCGTCGCAAGCTGCGCGACGTAGGCCTTTGTGGACGCAACCCCAATCTCCGGGCCGGCATGCGTGTAAATCACATGGTCGGCCTCACGGGCAATTGTGCTCCCCACCACGTTCACCAGCCCGATCGTGAGCGCCCCTTTGCGCTTGGCTTCCCGCAGGGCCGCCAGGCTGTCCGCCGTCTCACCCGATTGAGACACGACAACCACGAGACTGCGGCTGTTGACCAAGGGATCTTGATATCGGAATTCGCTCGCCACATGCGCTTCGGAGTTAATGCGGGCGGCGTCCTGCACCATGTACATCCCCACCAGGCCCGCATGGTGGGCCGTGCCGCAGCTCACCCAGTGGACCCTGTCAACCGCCTTGAGGCGTGAAGCGAGCCGGTCGGGAAGGGTGTCAAAGACGATGTCCCGGCCCGGCAGCCGCACCTTCAGGATGTCCGCCAGCACGCGCGGCTGCTCCTCAATCTCCTTGAGCATGAAGTGCGGGTAGCCGCCCTTCTGCGCCTGCTCCACCGACCAGGTCACGAGCGCGGGCGCGCGGCTGACCCGCCGGCCGGCCGCGTCGAAAAGCTCCACGCCCTTGCCGGTCAGGCGGGCAAACTCATTGTCGTGAAGGTAGAGCACGCGGCGGGTGTAGGGCAGGAGCGCGGCCACGTCACTCGCGATGAAGTTCTCGCCCTGCCCCAGGCCGATGACGACGGGATTGGAACGGCGGAAGACCGCGATGGTGTCCGGCTCATGGGAAGTGGCGGCCACGAGCGCGAAGTCCCCCTTCATGCGCCCCACCGCCGAGCGCAGCGCCGCCAGCAGGTCCCCGCGGTAGGCCGCCGCGAGCAGATGGACGCTCACCTCAGTATCGGTCTGCGACAGGAAACGCACCTTTTTGCGCGAGAGCTCCCGGCGCAGGGCGGCGTGATTCTCGATGATTCCGTTGTGCACCACCACGAATGCGCGCTCGGCGTCGAAGTGCGGGTGCGCGTTGACGTTGGAAGGCACCCCGTGCGTGGCCCAGCGCGTGTGCCCCAGGCCGCAGCGGCCCGCAATCGGCCGGCCGCGCAGCTTTTCTTTGAGCCGCTCGATCTTGCCCTTTTCCTTGACGATCGTGATGGCGCGATCCAAGCCGTCGAGCACCGCGACGCCGGCGGAGTCATAGCCCCGGTAAGCCAGCCGCTCGAGTGAGCCGATCAGCACGTCCAGAGCGTCGCGCCGGCCCACGTATCC
>CAZPNG010000282.1:0-3126 GCA_964587845.1 uncultured bacterium
TCGCGCTCGTCGAGGTGGGTGACGACCCGGACCTCGAGGCCGAGCTGGGACCTGAACTCTATAAGAAGGTCAAGGTTGCTGCCCTGGACCTGCTGCTCGCGGCCCTGCAGGACCGGCAGGCAGGCGTGGGTTCGGTTCAAAACGCCGCTGGAGAAACAGTCAAGAACCGCGATCAGGTGCAGTCGGGCTACGAGCGGGAACTCGCCGAGCGGCATCCCGTCTGGCTTCTCGCCAAACCCCCTGTGCGGGCCGGCGGCCCGCCGCTCGACGGCCGCACTTTTGTCGCGCGGTTTGTCCTGCCCATCGCGGCGCGCGTGGGGGGCCTCGCGATTCCGGATGCCGAGCTCGTGGCTGAAGACGGCTCCGGTGTGCGAAGAACGGCTGAAGAACTCTTGAGCAAATCTGATCCCCTCCCGCCGGTGGCGGAGCAGGGCCCCGTGGCCCGCGCGCTCGCGGCCTATCTCTCAGCCATACAGGCGCAAGCGGACGCGACGGGAGACATTGCGAATATCCGCACAAACGGCCAGGTCTTCGCGGTCGTCGAGCTGGGCGATGTGCCCGAACTCGAATCGGAACTTGTGCGCCAGCACGGCCCCAAGCGCGGCCGTGAGATTTACCGCCAAGCCAAGGCGCTTGCCATCGACCTTTTAATTGCCGTGACTCAACATCCGCGAACAGGCGCCGAGCCCGTCCAGAATGCAGCGGGTGAGGTGGCAAAGCAAAGCGCCGCGCTGCGGGGGGCCTACGCCGCGGAGCTTGGGGACCATTTTCCGATGTGGGTGATCGGCCGCTCCGTGGCCCAGGCGGGTGAGAAGCCGATGACGGCGCAGGCGTTCGTGGCCGACGTCATTCTTCCCGCTCTGGCCAAGTTGGATCCGGCGGGCTTGAAAGACGCGGATCTCCAGACAGGCGAGGCGATTGCCGCGCTGGCTGGAAACCTCTTGGGCCAATCTGAGCAGCTGGCCCAGGTGGTGCAGCCGGCCGGGGAAAATCAGGCGGACGAGGAAGCTGAAATCCTCCTCGCCGTGGCGGATGTTCTCGAGGGCAAGGGCGATGTCGACGAAGACAACGCCTGGCAGCAGGTGGGGAACAAGATGCCGCAGAAGACGGAGGCGGTCGCGCACGCCCGCAAGGTGACTCAGGAAGTTCGCAATGTGCTGCTGGCGAGGCCGGAGTGGAGGATCGTGAACCCGCCGCCCCAGGAGAAATCCAACCTGGCGCGCTACTGGGCGAACCTTTTCCGAAAGATTGCATCCATTCTCAAGGAGGACCCCGAGGCGCACCGGGACCATCAGCGCATCATCGGAAGACTGGGCGACCTCCAGCCGCCCGCCCCGGCAGCTCAAGACCTGAGTTGGTTATGGGATGCGGCCCAAAACAGGCAGATCCTCCAAATTCAGGGCGGTGGAAGCAAGCTCAGCGATTTCTCGATCACAAACGGCCGGCAGTCCGTCGATCTCAACACGGTCCTAGGCAGGGGCGACGTGGTGCTCGACTTCTGGGCGACTTGGTGCGGGCCCTGCAAGCAAGAGATTCCCAACATGGCAAGACTCCAGCAGCAGTATCGGGGGGCGGGCCTCCTCGTCATCGGGGTCAGCACCGATGTGGGCCCTTCAGCCGGGCAGACCCTCGAGAAGTTCCTCGCGGGGCCGGAGGGGGCTGCGGTCAATTACCTGGTTGTGGAGAATGGCTCCATCCTAGGCGGGAAGGGGGGCGGGAAGTTGTTTGCGTTCAAAGGCATTCCTCATACGGTTTACTACCACAAGGGTAAGCCTGTTTTCAACGGCCACCCGGCCTCCGGGCTCCACGACGCGGTTCAGAAGCACATGGGCGGCCGCAAAGCGGCGGCGCGCGCGATTCACAGCTACGATCTCGGCCGCCTGGAGCGTTGGTCCAGGCAGTACGTGCAGTATCTCATCAGCCAATTGATCCTTCGGGATCAAGCGTTTTTCGCTGCGGGCGTGGATGCGGGCATGAAGATGGCCGAGCTTCAATCTGAATTGTACGGACACGTGCACGACGGAGCGGTGGCGGGCCGGGCGTACGAGCAGATTGCTCTGGACGCCCGACGCCTTCTCGAGGGCACTCTGGCCATCGAACTTTCGGCCGAGGAGGTAGGTGCGCTGCGCACCCTGCTCATGCGCGCCGAGGACACGCCCTTCTGGCCCGACCGGGAGAACCCCAGGACCTTGCCTTACGAGCGGATCGGGTCCTGGCTGGTCCGCGAAACGCCGCCCTGGCAGTGGGAGCGCGCGGCGAACCAGCCGGCGGGGTTCACGGGCGAGTACACCTTGAACATCGTCTTGTCGGGATCCAGCGGGGCCGCGTCGCCCATTCCGGGGCAGTTGCGCGTGCGCTTTAAGATTGATCACCTGCAGGGAAGGCCGGAGATCGTGAGTGTCCGGCATTTCGTGAGTAAGGAGGGGGATCTCGTGGGCGAAGGCCGTTACATTGAAAGGGTGGGGGGCGGTTTCAGGAAGTGGCATCCCCACGTGATCGCAGAGGAAACGGCTCAAGGAACCGCCCAGTTCCTGGTGATGTATCGAGCCTCCGATCGCGCGCACTACCGCATTTCGCCCATGGGCATGGTGACCGAGGTTCCCGCCCACAAGGCCGTGCGGCCGGGCAAGGTGCGCTACAATCTGCCTCTTCTGGAGCGGTGGATGAGGGAATACGTGCACCGCATCTTTCACCCCAAGCGCGCTGCAAAAGAAAAGGGCAGCCACCTGCCGCTGGAGAGGATGATGCAAACCTTTGAAGACCGGCTCGCCCAGGAGGTGCCGGAGGTGGCCGTGGCCGCTGCAGACCGCGGGCTGAGCTCCCAGGAGGTGGCGGACCACGTTGCAGACGTCGTGCGGGACGCCAAAGTTTCGATGAGGGATTTCGACCCTCAGGGCAAGTTGAACACCATCATCGACATGGCGCGCATTCTTCGCACGCCCCGGGTGGTTGAGCCGGAGAGGACGTTGAGGATCGCGGGCTACGCCCTCGCTTCCTGGATCATTTCCCAGACCTCTTACCTGGATTGGGAGCGGACGGGGCAGGATAACGGCCAAACGATTTTCCGAATCCGCTTCGAGCTGCCTGGCGGGGTTCATCACCCGAGATTTCGCGACAGCCACCCGG